>CAYUGY010000001.1:0-16844 GCA_964444515.1 uncultured Candidatus Saccharibacteria bacterium
GACCAGATGGAGTCAATGAAAAAGCCAAGACGATTTCTTTCAATCCAGTTTTTTTCAAATCAGTCACACGCTTGACCATTTCTCGAAGACGCAAAAATTCACTCGGATTCTTTTCCAAAATCGGAACAAGTCCACCGAGCACAAAATAAAAGCCGTTGTATGTTTTGCTTTTTCTAAAGGCTTCAAGGTCTGCATCTTTTTCGACAATCAATAGGGAAGTAGTATCTTCGGCAGTTGTACAGAAGAGACAAATTTCTTGCGGGCCAGAGAAAAATCGCTGACACAATGGACAGATCCGAACACCATCTTTCACATGAGTAATTGCGTCAGAAAGTGAATCCAAATATTGCTTATCTTTGGTCAACAAGAAATAGACAAAGCGTTTTGATTGTCGTTCACCAATTCCAGGAAATTGCTTGAAATATTCAGCTAGTTTATCGATAGGATTCATTGAAACTACAGTATATCAGATGATGTTATTTCAGAATATAGAAGTGCGCGACCGGAGGTCGCGCACATGTTCTATCTATATTCTATACTCTATATTCTAACTATCTTCTTCTTAGAAGTCCGACAAATCGTATTTATTCGTTGGAGCAGGACCTTGTGGAGCGGTAACACCAGCATATTCATTGGCAACTTCAAGGAAGCTGGTAGTATTTCCATCAATCATCATAGACACGGCACCGATTGGACCATTTCGGTGTTTTCCGATAATTACCTTGATTTCTCGAGAACTATTATTGCCACCTGTTTCAAATTTATCATCAACACGGTGCAAGAACATCACAACGTCAGCATCTTGCTCAATAGATCCAGAGTCACGAAGGTCAGAAAGTTTTGGTTCACCGCCACGAGATTCAACAGCACGAGAGAGCTGTGACAGCGCGATAACTGGTACATCAAACTCTTTTGCCAACGCCTTCAATCCACGAGAAATTTCAGTCACTTGGTTGACCATATTGTCATAGGTTTTGACTGGAGTCATCAGTTGCAAGTAGTCGATTACAATCAATCCGAGTCCGTGCTCTTTTTTGATACGTCGAGCAGTGTTACGAAGACGGATAATGTTTGAGCCAGCCTGGTCGTCAATAAAGATTGGTGCTTGTGCCAATTCTCCAACAGCTTGTTGTAACTTTTCATATTCTTCTTCTTTTTTGAAACCAATCCCAGTACGAAGCTTCCATGCATCAACTTGTGAATGCGAAGCTACCATTCTGTCGATCAATTGATGAGAACTCATTTCGAGTGAGAAGATAATAGTCGGTTGACCATGTTTGACCGCAGCGTTTTTGGCTACATCGAGCGCAAATGTTGTTTTACCAACAGATGGACGAGCCGCCAAAATGATCAAGTCTGACTTTTGAAAACCAGAAAGCATATCATCCAACTTCTTGAAACCACTTGGTACACCACGCAGTCCACCAGGATTCTGATGCAAACTCTCAAAGCGTTCCATCGCACCGGTCAACACTTCTTTGATCGGCACCGCACGAGTAGCGTTCGGACGTCCTTTCATATCGAGCAAGTGCTTTTCTGCTTGATCAACAATAGAATCTGCATCTTCATCTGATTCTGCAAAACCAAGCTCAGCAATGTGATCAGCCGCACGAATCAATTCACGAAGAATGTGTTTTTTCTGTACGATATCTGCATAATATTTTGCGTTGGTCGAAGAAGGAACAGAACTAGTCAATTCTGCCAAATAGGCATTTCCTCCGACACTATCAAATTGTTTTTTGTCTTTGAGTTTGGTTGCAACAGAGAGCATGTCGATTGGCTCATTTTTCATCGACAGATCTCGCATTGCTTCGAAAATGATTCCGTTTTTATCAGAATAGAACGTCTTAGGATCAAGGATATCGGTGACTTCATGAATTGCACCAGAACGGACCATAATAGAACCAAGTACTGCACGTTCTGCATCAGCGTCTTGTGGTGGTATTCGGATTTGCGGATTTCCTTTGTGTTGTGACATCGTGAACTCATTGTAACAGTAGGGAAAGTCGCTGGGAAATCGGACCCCCTGTGCACACTGTGAAAAACTCTTTTCACCTTTGTATTTTAAGCTTTGTTCAACTATAATGGGGGATATGCAAAAGAAAATTCTCCTATCAGGAATTCAACCATCAGGCACCCTTCATATTGGCAATTATTTTGGTGCGATCAAGCAATTTGTCGAATTACAAAAAGACTACGATACTCGTATTTTTATTGCCGACTTACATGCGATCAATTCAACTCAAGATGCACTCCAGTTGTCAAAAAATATTTTTGACATTGCTGTCGACTATCTCGCACTTGGACTTGATCCAGAAAATATCATCCTCTTCAAACAATCAGATGTACCAGATGTTGCAGAACTCTGTTGGTATTTCAACTGTATTACCACTGTGCCATATCTCGAACGCGCACACGCATACAAAGACAAAGTAGCAAATGGTAAGGAAGCCAATGTCGGACTGTTTGATTATCCAATTTTGATGGCAGCAGATATTTTGGTCCAAGATGCACAAATGGTCCCAGTCGGTGCTGATCAACGACAACACGTAGAATTTGCTCGTGATATTGCCGAGAAATTCAATCGCATTTATGGTGAGACATTCATTCTTCCTGAAGCAATGATTTTGGATAATGTTGCAACAGTACCGGGAATTGATGGACGCAAAATGTCGAAGAGTTATAACAATACAATTCCACTATTTGCAGAACGAGACGAAATCAAAGCATTGGTTATGCGTATTGCAACTGATTCAAAAGCTCCCGATGAAGTCAAAAATCCAGATGATATGGTGTTGTATCAAATTCATAAATTGTTCAATCAAAGCGAGGAATTGAAGCAAGCGTACACACAAGGAATGTCATACAAAGAAGCCAAAGAGCGTTTGGTTGACGATATCGACGCGTTCATTGAACCGTTCCGCAAACGTCGCGATGAAATCGCTTCACGCCGTGAATATGTCCTCGAAGTACTTCGACAAGGCGCAGAAAAAGCTCGTCCAATCATCAAAAAGAAAATGGACCTTATTCGCAAGAGAGTAGGGGTGCATTTGGAGTAATATGTTCAAAGAATTCATAGAAACAGTCAGAAATTTTCCTGATGTACTGCGACAATATTTTCGTGCTTTCAAAATTGCATATAAAGAAACAAAACACAAAGTAGTAATTCAGTTTATAATTTCAATACTTATTGGATTTATTCCATATTTCAGAAACTTCATTCAAGGTAATTTAATAAACGCACTCAGTGAATCTATAAAAAATCATGATACTAAGATTCTGATGGTCCCAGTTATTTTATTGATTTCAATGATAGTTTTACCAACAATCTTAAACATCGTAAATCAATTCATTAACAAAGATTATCGTTTTAATTTTCAGAAAAAATTAATGCTAATGAAAACATTAAAGGATTCTGAAATTGACCCACAACTTCTTGAGGATAAAGATTTTACGAACTTGAAAAATAAAATAGAATCTAAGGGGGTAATGACTGTTAGTAATTTTTATGTAACTATAAATGATTACTTGCTAGAAATAGCTATTTTCATAGTTTTATCTTTTACTATTTATTCTTTTTCTCACAAAGGATTTGTTGTCTTATTTTTGACATCACTGCCGATATTAATAACCAGAATGAATTACGGGCAAGATTCTTGGTTTATTTGGGGTAATGATATCGATACGGAAAAAAGAAAAAAGATGGGTGACTTTAGAAACTATTTCGAAGTCTTTTCAAATTACATAGAAATCCGTCTTACAAAATCTTATGGGTACTTCATAAAATATATAAATGATTTTTTTGATGAATCATACGCCAAGCAACATCATACAGAAAAGAAACTTTTTAAATATTCAATGATAAGCGGATTGATATCTATAGTCGGTATTGTCTATGTGATTTTTGATTTATTAAACAAGGTTATCGGGGAGAAAATGCAAGTAGGTACTTTTATATTTGCTTTTTCATTGGTTGTGCAATTTACATTCTCTCTTTCATATATTTTTGCAAAATTAGGTTTTATTTATCCAGACTACAAATACGTAAAAGAATTCTTTCAATATATAGATTCAAAACCAATTATCAAAAACACAGGTAAAGAAAAAGTTTCAGACACTCCACCAACAATAGAATTCAAAAATATTTCGTTCAAATATCCAAATACTGAAAAAGAAGTCTTAAAAAATTTCAATCTAACTATTTCAGCAGGAGATAAACTGGCTGTCATCGGACTAAATGGGGCAGGAAAGACAACGTTTGTAAAATTGCTTTGTCGTTTTTATGACCCGACTGAAGGCCAAATACTTTTGAACGGAAAAGATTTACGAGAATATAATTTGGACGATTGGTATGAACAATTGGGGGTACTTTTCCAAGAATATGGAAAATATCATATTCCAGTAGAAGACCTTGTATCACTTGGAAGACACAGTGAAAAGATTGATCACGAAAAAGTTACAAATAGTTTGAAAATTGCCGAGGCAGATTTTGTAAATTCACTCCCTGAAAAAGAGCGCACCATGCTTGGTAAACACTATACTGATGGAGTTGATATTTCTGTCGGCCAATGGCAAAAGCTCGCAATCGCTCGAATGTTTTACCGTGATCCCTCTGTCATGGTGCTCGATGAACCAACGAGCTCAATTGATGCCGAAGCAGAAGCAAAAATCTTTGAAACACTTGAAAAACTAACAAAAGACAAGACGGTCATTATGATCTCACACAGATTCTCAACGGTCCGTAATGCGGACAAAATCTGTGTTATCAAAGACGGAAGCCTACACGAATACGGAACTCATGAAGAACTCCTTGCTCTCAAAAAAGGTGAATACGCTCGATTGTTCAAATTACAAGCTGAAGGATACAAATAATTCAAAATATCCTTATATTATAAGAACGAAAAGCAAGATAGTATCTTGCTTTTTTATTTATATATGATATAATAAAAACGGACAATTAATTGAAAAATAAATGAACGAAAAGAAGTCTTTTTACAACAGGTTGTGGACACTGTTTAAACCGTTCCATCGACATTTTGGTGTCGTGTTTGTATTACTGCTTATTTCCCAGTTAGTGGGTTCTGTCAATTCTTACTTTCTCGGAAAAAGCGTTGAGCTATTTTCGCAGATAGGATTGAAAACTGTCAGTTCTCAATTGATTGGATTAATGCTTGGAGGTTCTTGTGTGGCATGGTTAATTATTGTTGCGATTGAATATTTTCGCGACCAATACGAACGAAAGCATTTGGATTTTGAAATTGGAGGTAATGTATCAAAAATTTCATTAAAAAAATACCTTTCTTTATCTCTCGGTCAACACATCAATCAGCATTCGAGTATTAGTCAGCAAATAGTAAATGCTGGACAGTCTGCATTACAAGCTGCAATTCAAACACTCGTTTATGAATTATTCCCCAATATCATCCAAATCACTGTTTCTATCGGAGTATTATTCTTCGTTCATTGGAGCATCGGATTGGTAATGTTGGCAAATGCTGTTATGTTTTGGCTGATTATGTACTGGCTCAACAAATGGTCGCTACCTAGAATCGAAGGGATGAATAAGCTCAACAGAACTTTCGGAAAAGCGGTCTCAGAAATTTATCGGAACATCAAATTGGTTACCATGGAATCTCAACAAGAACGAAGCACTGCAGGAGCAATGCTCAAACGAGAGGAAATGACTAGCTATGGAAAAGATTTCTGGCAAAAATTCTGGAATCGTATTTTGGTATTACGACTAAGTACGGGAGGTGTTCGATATGTACTCTATATATTATGTGCCTACCTTATTTGGAACAAAGTAATTACCGGAGGAATGTTCGTACTTGTCTTTCTTTGGTCAAACAATGCACTCAATAGCATGCATGTGATCGGAAATTTATGGAGAAGATTTGCACAGAGTGTGGCAGATATCAAAAAATATTTTGAAATGCTCGACACCGAACCTACCGTGAAAACAGTAGAAAACCCTATCCGTCTGAAAGATATAAAAGGAATGATTGAATTTAAAAACATTCATTTCAAATATCCGATGCGAAAAAAGACAGAGGAAGATGTTCCTGAAGACGAAGAATCTGACGGTGACGGAGCTTTGAAAGGGATTAATTTTCTTATTTATCCTGGCCAAAAAATCGGTATTGTCGGAGAATCAGGTTCAGGAAAATCAACAATGGTACACCTATTGAGCAGAGCATTTGATCCTGATGACGGACAAATACTTATTGATGGCAATGATTTGCGTCTTGTGGATTTACTAACATACCGACAACAAATCGGAAACGTAGATCAACAGATACAACTATTTGATATAAGCATAAAAGATAATATCTTATATGGATTATCCGATAGTGCTCGTCAAAAGATTACCGAGGAAGAACTCGAAGAGATCGCTGAAATTTCTTGTATCAATAAATTTCGAGACAGACTCGAACATGGATTAGATACGATGATAGGGGAACATGGAGTTAAATTATCAGGAGGCGAACGTCAACGTATTGCAATAGCAAGAGCGTTGGTAAAAAAACCGAAAATAATGATATTCGATGAAGCCACCGCATCTCTCGATTCAAAAAACGAAAGATTGATTCAAGATGCGATTGATAAAGTTTCTAAGAATAGGACTTGTATCATTATTGCCCATCGACTTTCTACTATCAAAAATGCAGATAACATATTTGTATTCAAGAAAGGAGAAATCGTTGGTGAAGGTACTCATGATGAGCTTATGGCAAATTGTGAATACTATTCTTCATTAGTTCATGAACAATTAACGTACGTTTAAGAAACAAAACTCCGCACTAGTGCGGAGTTTTTTTATAAAAAAAAGCCTCGCACTGCGAGGCTTTTTTGATCCCTTAATAATCTTCTGATGTTTCTTCTTCATGGATTCTTATTCTATAAATATTTTTAAAATTTACAGAAAACCAAATATCGAAATACTCGAAATTTGATTGATCGATACGCTTAAGTTCATCTAATTCATTATTTATGATATCGGTATACTGATCAATCGGTGCAATTAGTTTGAAATTTTCTGAACAAAAATTAAACATGTTCTCATAACTATATCCATCAATCGGTAATACACATATCAACTCACCTGAAGATTCCAAGGGGAGACAAATAACATTTAAGGCTAATCTACTGTTGATCCAAATCGTTACATAAAAAGGATCTTTATCTAAGGAAAAAATATAATTCCAAAATTCGAATACAGATTCCTCAGTACTTTCTTTGTTTAGAAAGAGACTAAATCCATCTGGATGTTTTACGAACCTATAAGAACCGCAGTTCTCCGCATAGATTCTTGTGATTGTTTCTTCCATGTTTCCGTTTTTAAAATCCGAAATTATTCTATTATATATTTAATAACTTGTCAAACATACGTGTTCAATATAAACAAAGAAAAGAAAAAACCTCGCGATACGAGATTTTTACAAAAATTCATCTTTTGAAATTCCCCAAGAAACAAGTCTGTCGGTATTCAAAATAATACCACTGAAAGACAGGATTGATTCAGGTTTGATATTTGGCAATCCTTCAATAAAAGAAAAAGCTTTTTTCTCTTTTTCATCAGAGACAGAAAAAGTCGGTAAATTCAAATTATTATAATGCTCAACTTTTTCATTTTCATCGATAATAGGTTTTCCTTCCATATTATCAATAATAATAAATTTGATAAAAATGCTTTTATCAAAACGTACTAATTCGGGGAAAATACCGCCCCCTAGCCCGAAACTTTTATATCTTCTTGTGTCGAATATAAAACCAGAAGCATCAACTAAAGTTTCAACTATTTCAGTTTTTGTCGAAAATAATACTGTTTTTTTCATATCAGAAAAAATATGTCTAGATATATCAATACCTAAATCAAAAAATGCTGACCAGAAATACTGTATGTGTGGAGAAACTGTCTCTTTTCTTTTAAATGAAAATGCTTGTTCGTTTTCATTAAAATCATAGGAATCTGGAAAAGCGACTAGTATTTCCTTGAAATGTAGCTTGAGTAATTCACTATCCATTTATGTAAAGAATTTAAACCAAAATCATTTTATTACATAAAATACATTTTGTCAATATTTATATTATTTAGAAAAATCAGCGTTTTTTGCTATAGTAAAAGCATTATGGAACGAACATATATCAAAGATATTGGTAACAAAAAAGGGGAGGAGGTGAGTATTTCTGGCTGGGTAGATGTGCGCCGGGACCAAGGTAAAATGGTCTTTATGGACATGCGTGACATGACCGGCAAGATTCAATGTGTAGTATTACCTGGATCAAACGGTATCGAAATAGCCAAAGAAATGCGACCTGAATGGGTTTTGAAAGTTCACGGAAAAGTAAATACTCGTCCGGAAAAAAACATTAATGCAAATGTATTGAATGGAGATATCGAACTTGAAGTTTTAAATATTGAAGTTTTGAACAAAGCAGAGACACCACCATTTGAACTCGACAAAGACACACGAGAAGTGAGCGAAGATGTGCGAATGAAATACAAATATTTGGATTTGCGTACAGAGCGTATGCAAAATAATATTCGTATGCGTGACAAAATCATTACTTTCTTCCGTGAATATATGCATGCAAATGATTTCGTAGAAATTGAAACTCCCATTCTTATGAAGGGGACACCTGAAGGTTCTCGTGAGTATCTTGTGCCTTCACGTTTATATCCTGGAAATTTTTATGCACTTCCACAATCTCCACAACAATTCAAGCAACTTTGTATGGTGGCAGGCTTTGAAAAATATTTTCAAATTGCACGCTGCATGCGTGACGAAGATACTCGTGGTGACAGACAACCAGAATTCACTCAGCTCGATTTCGAAATGTCTTTTGTTGAACAAGAAGATGTGCTCTCTTATACAGAAAAAATGTTTATTGAGCTCGTACAAAAACTCTATCCAAACAAAAAGATTTCATCACTTCCATTTCCACGTCTTACCTATGCAGAATCTATGGAAAAATATGGTTCTGATAAACCAGATTTGCGTGTAAACAAAGAAGATCCTGACGAACTTGCCTTTGCTTGGATATTAGATTTTCCAATGTTTGAAAAATTAGATGACGGATCACTACAAGCTCAGCACCATCCATTCTGTTCAGTCAAACCAGAAGACAAAGAAAAATTCATGACAGGGACTGATATGTTATCTATTCGTGCGAATGCGTACGACCTAGTTCTTAATGGATATGAGCTTTCATCTGGTTCTATTCGTATTCACGACAGCGCAGAACAAAAACAAGTATTCAATCTTTTGAATATCGATGAAGAAACACAACAAAACAAATTTGGACATATTCTTGAAGCATTCACTTTTGGAGCACCGCCACATGGAGGATTCGCACCAGGAATTGATCGTATTGTAATGCTTCTACAAAACGAACCGAACATTCGTGAGGTTATCGCTTTTCCAAAAACAGGAGAGGGACGAGACCTCATGATGGGAGCACCAGCTCCAATGGGAGAAAAACAGATTACAGAACTAGGGCTCAAGATAGTAAAAAATTAATAAAAAGAGCGAAATCCGAAGGATTTCGCTCTTTTTATTTCAACTTTATAACTTTCAACTTTCAACTCATTTCGGTATAATAACCCTATGTCATTTCTTATCAAAACAGAGCAATTTGAAGGGCCGCTCGACTTATTACTTTCCCTTATTGAAAAGCGTAAGCTTTTTATCAACGATATTTCAATCGCTTCTGTTACTGAAGAATACTTGGGTTATATCAACGAATTACGCGATATCAATCTCGAAGAAAAAACAGGTTTCTTGGTTATTGCAGCAACACTGATTTTGATAAAATCTCGCTCACTGTTGCCAAATCTCACCCTCACTGTCGAGGAATCTGAACAAGTCACTTCACTAGAAGATCGTCTCAAACGTTATCAAGCAGCCAAGCGTGGCAGTGAATGGGTTATCAAACGATTAGGAAACCGTTTTATTTTTCTTGCACCAGAACGCAAAAATGATGCACCAGTATTTGCTCCAGATGAAAAAGTAAACCTCGCCGTACTTCGCGACGCTATCAACAAAGTTCTCAAAGAACTTCCAGCTATTGAAGAAGTACTTCCTGAAGTTTCAGTCGGCAAAGCAATTTCAATCGAAGAAATGATCGGTAACCTCGAAGAACGAATGCAGAACGCGATGTCAATGAAATTGTCTGACTTTGGTGGAACACGCACACCCAAAACAAAAGAAGAAAAGGTGTATATGATTGTGTCATTTTTGGCGATGCTCGAATTGGTCCGTCAAGGAATTTTTGAAGTGATGCAAAACGATACCGATGGAGAAATCACTATTTCAAAACAAGAACCATTACCAGAAGTTAGTGTGGCTACAAATTAGTATATGCAAAACGAATTACTCCTTGAAGCAATTTTATTTGGCGAATCAGAACCACTTACCGTAGAACGATTGGCAAGCATTATGAATGTTGGCAATGATGAAGTAGTACGAGCAATCACTACACTCAAAGAATCATTAGAGGGTAGGGGAATTGTGTTGATCGAATCTCCACAAGGTTTTGCGCTCGGTACTCATCCGGAAGCAAGCAAAGTACTTGATCAAATCCGCAAAGATGATTTGATGCGAGAACTTTCAAAATCAGCAGTTGAAACATTAGCGATTATTTTGTACGGCGAAAATGTTTCAAAAGGGGACATTGATTTTATTCGTGGAGTTAATTCAGGTTTTATTTTACGAAATCTTTCCATCAGAGGGCTGATCGAGAAACTAGTAGACGAAAACGATGGACGAAAATATATCTACCGACCAACGCTCGAATTGATGCAGTCACTCGGTATCACTAGTCCAACTGATTTAGAAAACAGAGAAGAAATCAAAAATACCTTACTTGGCAGAGTTGTCGAACACAATAAACAAAATGAAGAAGAACAATAATTTACTTATATGAACAACGCAATCAAAATCTTATTACCAGTCATCATTTCCTTTATTGTAGGATTTCTTATCACTGGACCACTATCAAAGTTTTTCATCAAATACAAACTCTGGAAAAGAAAGACTCGCTCTGATGAAACTGTGTCAGAAGATTTCAAAAAAATACACAATGCTGAAGCAGAACTCGGCACACCACGCGTCGGAGGAATTATCATTTGGGCATCAGTCTCAATCACGATTGCATTGTTCTACGTTTTTTCAATTATTTCACATTCACCACTTGCACTGAAACTCAATTTCTTGAGCAAGAGTCAAACAGTCGTCCCACTTGCAGCATTCTTACTTTCTGCAGGACTTGGATTGATTGATGACCTTGCGCAAGTATTTGGTAAGGGTTCTTATGCGCAAGATTCTATTTCAAATCGCAAAATCAAAGTTGGTCTTATTATTTTCATTAGTCTGTTAATTGCATGCTGGTTTGTATTCAAACTAGGAAGAACATACATCGGTGTTCCATTTTGGGGGCCAATTGAACTTGGTGGAATTGGCTTCACGCTTTTCTTCATTATCACCACACTTGCAGTTTTCTCATCAAGTGTAATTGACGGCATCGACGGACTTGCGGCTGGAGTTCTCACACCGATTTTTGGTGCATACACCGTGATTGCTTATAGCAACAACCAAATCAACCTTGCGGCGTTTTGTGCAGTGATTACTGGAGCTATCCTTGTCTTCCTTTGGTTTAATGTGCCACCTGCGCGATTTTATATGGGAGAGACAGGTATGCTCGCATTGACTGTTGTTCTTTCGGTGATTGCGTTTCTTACCGACACAGTACTCGTATTACCACTGATTGCATTTCCGCTCGTCATGACTTCGTTCTCTGTTGTTGTTCAAGTGCTTTCATACAAATACCGAAACAAAAAAAGAGTGTTTCTTGTGACACCACTTCATCATCACTTCGAAGCAAAAGGATGGACTCGTCCATGTATCACGATGCGTTATTGGATTATTAGTATTGTTTGCAGTGTTCTTGGAACAATCATTGTTATAATCAGCAGATAACATGCACAACAAAACAGAATCAAAACCATTCGACAAAATATTTTTTGGAATCGTCATCGCACTACTGGTGATTGGTATTTTTTCTTTTGTTTCAGCATCATTTGGTATTCTCGCAAAAAATACTGCAAAGTTTTATAGTGTCGTGCTCAATCATATTTTACTCGGTCTTGTTGGTGGATTGATTACACTGTATATCACATCACGTATTCCATACACATTCTGGAAAAAGAAAGCGTTTTATATTTTCTTGGGAGCTGTTGGTGCAACTTGTCTTGTGTTTGTACCAGGACTTGCGCTCAAACACGGGGGCGCACAACGCTGGATTGCTATTGGTCCCGTATCATTTCAACCAGCTGAATTACTCAAAATCGCATTCGTCATTTATTTTGCTGGATGGCTTTCTTGGGCAAAGGGTAGAGTCAAAGATTTCAAATGGAGTATCTTACCATTGATTATTCTCCTTGGTATTATTTCTGTGGTACTCCTCAAACAACCTGACACCAAAAGTCTTATTCTGATGATTGTCTCAGCACTCGGGATGCTGATTGTTTCTGGTGTCAGATGGAAACATGTACTTCTCACCGGCGGGGTAGCAGTGGTAGGACTATTGATACTACTAACTTTCAAACCATACCTCAAAGACCGTTTAATGACCTTTATGGACCCTTCTCGTGACCCATCAGGCTCTTCATATCAATTACAACAATCACTCATCGCTATCGGCTCAGGAGGTATTACCGGACGAGGATATGGTCAAAGTATTCAGAAATTCAGTTATCTTCCAGAACCCCAAGGTGACTCAATTTTTGCCGTCATGGGGGAGGAATATGGCTTTATTGGAGGGATTTTCATCATTGCGCTCTATGTAGCATTTGCATTGCGTGGGTTAAAAATCGCAAACAGCACGAATGATCAATTTGGCAAATTACTCGTTACCGGACTTGTTATTTTGATTACTGCACAATCATTTTTGAACATTGCTTCGATTGTTGGACTATTTCCATTGACCGGTGTCCCGCTCGTGTTCATGAGTCACGGAGGCACTGCTTTACTCTTTTCACTTGCAGCTGTTGGAATCATTTTGAATGTGTCGAGAAGCAACAAACATAATACTGTGGTAAAATAATACAATTATGAAGATACTATTTACTGGTGGCGGAACAGGAGGACATTTTTACCCAATCATTGCTGTTGCAGAACGCGTGAATGAGTTGGCAGACAGAGAAAAACTCTCTGGTGTCAAACTCTACTATATGTCCAACGAAGAATATGACAAGAAAGCCTTGTTCGAAAATGGCATTACATTTGTCATGGTACCGGCAGGTAAACTTCGCATCTATCCATCTATCAAAAACTTTTTTGATATGTTCAAAACAGCAGGTGGAATACTAACTGCAATCGTAAAAATGTTTGTCATTTATCCTGATGTCATTTTTTCAAAAGGCGCATATGCGAGTTTTCCAGCATTGATGGCTGCACGAATACTTCGAATACCAGTCGTTATCCATGAATCAGACTCTGCGCCAGGAAGAGTCAATAAGTGGGCGGGCAAATTTGCAAAACGAATTGCAATTTCATTCCCTGAAGCACTAGAATATTTTCCAAAAGAACATACTGCTTGGACAGGGCAACCGATTCGCAAAGAATTACTACAACCAGCAAAAGAAGGTCCGTACGAATTTTTCAAATTACAAAAAGGTATCCCTACCATTTTTATATTAGGAGGATCACAAGGCTCTGCGATTATCAATGATGCAATTCTTGAAGCATTGCCAGTACTGCTTCCAAATTATCAAATTATTCATCAAGTTGGCCGTGCCAACAAAGACGATGTACTCAAACGGATCAGTGTCATTCTTGATGATTATGAATACAAAGACCGATATCACCCAATAGACCTCCTTAGTCCAGTTCAAATGAAAATGGCTGCAGGTGCTGCATCTGTTGTTATTTCTCGTGCAGGTTCAACAATCTTTGAAATCGCTTGCTGGGGAATTCCATCGATTCTTATTCCATTCAATCAATCAAACGGCGACCATGCCAAGAAAAACGCTTTTGCGTATGCACGAGCAGGTGGTTGTACAGTACTTCAAGAAGACAATATTTCTCCGAACATTCTACTAAACGCAATCAATGATATTGTACTCAACGAAAACACTCACGAAGCAATGCGCAACGCCGCAAAGAAATGGAGTCGCCCCGACGCAGCAGAAACAATCGCAAATGAAATTTTGGATATTGCGAAATCACACGATTAATTAATTTTGTCAAACAGGGGACAGATATCAAAAAAAATGGTATTATCGAACTCATATATGACAAACAAAACAGACAAAAAAGTCGTTACTCGTTTTGCTCCAAGTCCGACCGGACACTTACATATTGGCGGTGTTCGCACGATGCTTTTTAATTATTTATGGGCACGCAAACACGGTGGAGAATTCTTGTTGCGCATTGAAGATACTGACAAAGAGCGCTCAAAAAAAGAATTCGAGGATAGTATTTTGGAGTCATTCAAATGGCTCGGTCTTTCGTATGATGCAATGTATCGTCAATCAGAAAACACTGAAGTCTATAAAAAATATCTTGAACAACTTATTACCGAAGACAAGGCATATATTTCAAAAGAAGAACCAAAAGAACCTGGTGATCGTGATTCAGTGATTCGTTTTCGAAATCCAAACAAAGTCGTCACATTTGATGACAAAATCATGGGGACCATTTCGATTGATACGACTGACCTTGGTGATTTCGTTATTGCCAAAGATTTTGAAACTCCCGTTTTTCATTTTGCCAATGTTGTTGATGATTTTGAAATGGGTATTACCGTCATTATGCGCGGACAAGAACATGCACCAAACACACCTCGCCAGATTCTAATCTGGGAAGCATTCGGTTGGGAGCTTCCAGAATACGCACACATTCCACTCATCCTTGCACCTGACAAAACAAAGCTCTCAAAGCGCCATGGTGCGCTTGATACACGTGAATATCGCAACCTTGGATATCTTCCAGAAGCAATTATCAACTTCATGGCACTCATTGGATGGAATCCCGGAACTGAACAAGAAATTTTTTCATTAACAGAACTAATCAACGACTTTGATTTAGGGCGTGTTCAAAAAAGTCCTGGTGTTTTCAATATAGAAAAACTTGATTGGATGAATCGTGAGTACATCAAACTCCTTGGTCCTGACGCAACACAATCTGCAATGCTTATGTACATCCCAAACACAATTAGAAATCTTGCTGGGTACTCAAATGAGATGACTGCACGAATTGCGCCGATCATCATGGAACGAATTTCAAAATGGAGTGACATTACAACACTCGCTGATTCAGGTGAACTTAGTTATTACTTTGAACAACCAAGTTACGAAAAAAATGCACTCTTTTTTGCAAAAACAAAATTAACTACCGATACCAAATATACTGATCTAATTGCGATAATTGAAGGTCTTAAAATGCGATTAGAGGCCCTCGAAAATGCTGACTGGAATACTGAGTCGATTAAAAAATCAATTTGGGACTACACAGAATCAGTTGGTCGCGGCGATGCGCTTTGGCCAATGCGATATGCATTATCAGGTAAAGACAAATCTCCGGATCCGTTTATATTGAGTGAGACCCTTGGGAAAGAAGAGACATTGGGGCGACTTGATATAGCTATCCAAAAATTACAAAATTAAACAGGGAAGTTTGAATAAAATAAAAATCTGGAAAAAAAATCCAGATTTTTATTTTTAAAATTTTTTGAAAAAAGTGACAAAATCCTTGGGGAATCAAGATGGTTAGAAATCTGACCATGTCGCAAAAGTCATTGTCCGACACCTAGATTTACTAGGTGTCGGACAATGGGCGCCAATCTTATTGGGACATTAATCGTTATATATTATATAAGGATTAATGTCGCAAAAGATATATTGTGCGACATATATATAGTTTTCCACACCTAGTTCCCTGAGGCAGCACAGTTGTTGAAGGACTTGACCTCGTCATTATATTCTTGCACTAACTTTCTTGTTTCTGAAACAAGCTTATTATATTCATCAACAAACTTGTTGTACGATTTAATCTTGTCAGCATATCCAAGCAAACTACTTGCTGAAGGTGCTGTTACCTCCCCTTTCATGACGGTCAATGTTTTTTCAAGTGTCGCCAAATGTATTTGATTATTTTCAACTTGGTTTTTTATTGTCTCACTTACAAATGGACAAGCATTGCGAGGTAAACCAAAATGTTGCACAGCAAACCATACTTCATTACCATGATAATTTCCTTTCACAATTCCGACACCAATTTCGGTATATCTAAAATTCAAAATGTTTGCTCTGTGTCCTGGGCTATTCATCCATGCAGTTACTACTGCGTCACTGTTATCAAAATTTCCTAACGCCAAATTTTCGCCAATCATAATATATTCATATCCTTGATTTTCAACCAAATCAGAAACACCTTTTCCGTCAGGTGATTGGTGTTCAAAATACTGTCGCACCAACATATCGTCAGCTTTGAATTCTGCAGAGTTATCCAAATTCAAACTTTCTTTAAAAGGTGACAACCCACGAGCAACTCGCTCTCTGTTTGTTGCACTAATAATACCCACTAATGTTAGAGGTTCATTTTTTGTTGATATTTTATCTTTGAAATTTTTTATAACAGAAAGTGGTCCAGCATTATTAACTGTTTCAGTTTTTATTTGCTCGTTTGATATATCACTATTTTTTTCTGTACTCGTAGCATTGATTGTACTTGTAGTGTTATGTAAAAAAGTGCTTATTTTTGTATAAGCAATACCAAGATCATCACGCATCGTATAGATGGAGAAAATGACAAACAATATAAGAAGTATTCTAAAAAATTTCA
>CAYUGY010000001.1:16944-51670 GCA_964444515.1 uncultured Candidatus Saccharibacteria bacterium
TTGTATATTACATTATAAGATAAACAGGCCTAGCAACCATCAGCAGGTGACAAACAATATAAGAAGTATTCTAAAAAATTTCATTGTATATTACATTATAAGATAAACAGGCCTAGCAACCATCAGCAGGTGACAAACCTTTTAGCTCTGCTTCCTCAGTGTTCTCAAAGTATACCCTATTTTCAACCTTTAGTTTTGAGCCAGAAAGACACTGAATGGGGTAATATTTCTTCCCTCTTTTTGAGGCAAAATAACTAGCAGTTGGTTGCGTTGAGCTCATTTGAACCTTGTTTATTGGCTTATTTTGGGCCGATAAAGCACTTTTTGATTGATTATAGGTATTTACACCATAAATAAGGACTGGGTCTTCTGTGGTCTTTTCGTGACTTCCCTTCCCAACCAGAAAACCACCAACAAAGCTACATATTGATACAATTGTCAATACCATTATCGTCACCCAAAACCCTTTTTGTGTCAGTGCTTTTATAGCCTTGATTTTATTAGACAAAAGATGTATACTGTCCACACAACTAATTATAAAGCATTTTAGATTTTTAATCATCATTTATGGCACATAGAAAAGCCGGTGGTTCCGCTAAGAACCTTACCGATTCAAATGCACAATACCTTGGTACAAAGAAGTACGCCGGCGAAAAAGCAATCGCGGGTAACATTATCATTCGCCAACGCGGATCTCGAATCATTGCAGGTGCTAATGTTGGAACAGGAAAAGACTACACTCTTTACGCTCTAGCAGACGGAACAGTTTCTTACGGAACAAAGAGAAAGAAACACTTCGATGGTAGTACTCAAGTCAAAAAAGTAGTGCACGTAAAATAATAAAATAAATCCCGACATTGTCGGGATTTATTTTATTTCGTCAAGCGAGGAACGAATGAAAGTGTTATTGCTTTCATGTCGTCCGAGTCGAAGGCGAAATATAGGTTCAATGACTGAGTGCTCTGTACCTGTTGAACCTTTATTTCTTTTTCGAAACAAGAATCAATGTTAATTCTTTGTTATCAATTTTAATTGTATGTTTACCAACTTCTTTTAATACGCCGTCTAAATGAATTAACTCTTCTGGAATTGCAATCTTTTTTATTTCTTTGATAATCTTTGCAATATCAGTCTTATGAAGACCACTCCACATGTGACCTTTTTCATTCGTCAGTACTTCATAAGTAATCGGTTCTAGAACAACAGCATCAATCGTTTCTGCGAGCAAGGCCTGCTTAACTTGTTTTCCTGATTGAATAGCTTTTTGTTTGGTAAGGTGTTGTTCCAATACTTTAGGTGTGGCTTCTACTCCGTAACCATTCTTGATAACAAAATTTCTTCCGTATCCTTCTGCAACTTCTTTGACGTCACCCGCTTGGGCAACTCCTTTCAGTGATTTTGTAAAAATTACTTTCATATATTATTTCATTAACTCTAATGCTTTTTCTAGTTGTAGGTCCTTTTTGGGATCACTGCCTGATTTTACAATATAGTCAGGCTGTAGTCCATTTTCAGAAATTGAGACACCGTTTGGAGTAAGCCATTTTGCAACAGTAACTTTCAATGCTGTATCTTTGGTAATTTCAACAACTTCTTGCACCGAACCTTTGCCGAATGTTTTTGTTCCGACAAGTTTTGCCTTGCCTTGCTCTTTGAGTGCACCTGCTAATATTTCTGATGCTGAAGCAGATCCTCCGTCAACCAAAATCAACAACCGTAACTTATCGTTGAATATATTGTATCCACTACTGTGATAAACAACTGAATCTTTTTTACCACCAAAATCTTCACTAACAACAACCGCATCTTTTGGAAGGAACCACGACGCAATATCTACCGCTGATTCGAGATATCCTCCTGGATTACCACGCAAATCAATAATCAATTTTGATCCGCCTGATAAGACAAATTGTTTCAAGGCATCTCTGAATGAACTATTTGATTGTTCTCCGAAATTATACAAACGGATTATAAACACATCTCCCTTTTTCTCTGTATCAATGATAGGAGGAACAATAGTTGCTCGAGTTAGTGTAATTGAACGAGTATCTTTTTCACCGTCTCGATATATCGTAACATCAACAGCAGTTCCTGCTTCACCGCGTATCAAAGCAATAGCATCTTCAACATTCATACCGTTTGTTGATTTGGTTCCTATTTTCAAAATCTTATCACCGCTTTTAATGCCAGCTTTTTCTGCTGGAGTACCTTTGAGCGGAGCAACCACTGTAATAACCCCGTCTTTCATTGCAACTTCCATTCCAACTCCACCAAAATGACCTTCTATCTGAGATTTGAACATCTTGTTTTCTTCTGGATTAAAGAACACGGTGTATGGATCTTTGAGTGATTGAGCGAGACCTTGTGCGGCACCATAGACTCTTGCTTGCGTATCTGCCTTATCTTTGTAAACAGATTTTTCATCCAATGTCTTCCATACTTTCCAAAAGACACTCATATCAGCACCGTTTGTTAATTCAGTTCCAATCGTTTGAGCTTCAACGTTGTGTGTTTTGGTACCAACAAAAAAACCCCCGCAAAACAAAAGAGCTCCGACAATTACGAGAGTTGCTCCTTTGGGTATTTGTTTTTTATTAGTACTTATTTCCATAAAAACTAAGCGATTTCTTCTGTTATTTCTTCGTGATATTCCTCTGTTATTGTTTCAGGTACTGCTGTCGCTAATTCATTTTTGATTCGATTGTTTCTGATTGAATATGCAATAAAACCAACACAGAGACCGGTAATCAGTAATAATATCTTTCTCCAACTTGGAGGAAAGCCGAGGTTTGGAAAAACAATAATCCAAACAGCGAGTATCATCAATAATTTTTCTTTTTTCATACAACAAGTATATCGTACTTACTCTGGTGCAACAATGAGAACAAACTCCCCTTTTTCTGTTTTAGGATTATTATCCAAATAGTCAATAATCTCTCCTGCGGTACCGTTGATGAATGACTCGTGCATTTTAGTTAATTCTTTTGCGAGAACAATGTGACGTTCAGGCATTATTTCAGATAACGAGACAAGGGTCTTTTTGAGACGATGAGTAGACTCATAAAAAACAACAACTTTATCACTTTGTTTTATTTGTTCAAAAATACTTTGTCGCCCTTTTTTGTGCGGAAGAAAACCAAGGAACGTAAATTCACTACATGGAATTCCGCAAGCGCACAATGCAGTAATCACTGCTGATGCACCAGGTATCGGTACGATTGTTTCTGGTCCACAATGTGCAATTATTTCTTTAATCAAAAAGACTCCGGGATCAGAAATACATGGCGTTCCCGCATCACTCACCAAGGCCAAATTTTTACCCTCCTGTAATAGTTCAATTGCTTTTGAAATCGTAGATTGGGTTGTATGAGCATCTGCTCGAATCAATGGTTTTTTGATTTCATAATGATTGAGTAGCTTACCAGTCATTCTTGTGTCCTCACACAAAACAGCGTCCACTGATTTGAGTGTGTCTATTGCTCGAAATGTAATATCTCCGAGATTTCCTATAGGAGTAGCGACAATATAGATTTTACCGGTCATATAATGGCAGTATAGCAGGAAGTATGAGGAAATAGTATAAGGGAAAACAAAGAGCGAAAACCTTCGGTTTTCGCTCTTTGTTTTTTGTGCGTGTACTTGGAATCGGACCAAGGACCTCTGTCTTATCAGGACAGCGTTCTACCACTGAACTATACACGCTTTTATAGTTATTTCTATTGGTAAAATATACCAAAAAAACAACTATTTAGCAATTATTCATCACCCGCTTCGCCGACTTCGCCAGCTTGCAGGGCATCAATAATCTTACCGATATTTCCAGCCATAATACCTGGAAGGTTTGACCAAGACTGTCTGATTCGGTGATCAGTTACTCGATCTTGTGGGAAGTTGTACGTACGAATTTTTTCACTTCGGTCCCCTGTTCCAATCTGACTTTTTCGCTCACCAGCATATTTCTTTGCTTCTTCTTCATCTTTCAAGTTTTGTAATTTGTTCATCAAAATCGCCATTGCCGTTTCTCTGTTTGCGAGCTGGCTTCTCTCTGATGTAGAACGAACGTCGAGTCCTGTTGGTTTGTGAATGATACGTACCGCTGTTTCAACCTTATTCACATTTTGTCCTCCTGCGCCACCTGAACGAGAATATTCCATTTCAAAATCTGCCGGATTAACTTCAATGGTTGTTTTTTTACGAAGCGGCAACACTGCTACTGTTGCAGTTGAAGTATGAATACGTCCATTTTTTTCAGTATCAGGCACCCGTTGTACACGGTGTGTCCCTGTTTCAAATTGAAGCATTTTATAAATATCTTTTCCATGAGCCTCAGCAACTACTTCTTTGAATCCACCAACGTCACTATTTGAACGGTCAATAATCTTGAAATTCCAGCCTTTTGATTCTCCGTATTTTTGATACATTTCATACAATTCAAAGGCGAACAGTGATGACTCATCACCACCTGCACCAGCACGAATTTCCAAAATAACTTCATTCGGAAATTCTATTTCTTCTTTTTCTGTATCTAGTATTGCTTTTATTTGAGCAAGGACACCTTCTTTTGTAGTATGTAATGTTTCCAGATCAACTTTTGCCAATTCTGCCATTTCAGGATCTTCTGACATCAACAACAAATCAGCCTCCTCTTTTTCAAGGCGTTCCAAATATTCTGCCAAATATGCAGTTTTGTGATCTTGTTTTAATTGTTGTATATCGTATTCCATGTTGTGTATGTATTATAGCAAACAAAAAAGCCACATTGTGAGGCTTTTTTGTTTGTAAAAATTTATTTTTTAACAGCTGCTGCGCGCTTCTTGAAACGATCCACACGTCCTGCAGTATCAAGCACCTTTTCATTTCCAGTGAAGAATGGGTGTGAAGCACTTGAGATTTCAACACGGAAAAGTGGGTATTCTTTACCATCAGTCCATTGTGCAGTTTCTTTACTTGCTACAGTTGACATAACCAAAAAGCGTGCTCCATTTGAGTTGTCTTCAAAGATAACGTATCGGTTATTTTCTGGGTGGATTTCCTTTTTCATAATAGAGCTATTCTAGCATATTTTACAGGTTCTGCAATGGGTCAATCATTGTTTCTTGAATCTTCTTGGCAATTGCCGTCACACTGTTTCCATAGAATACATTTGGTGGCTTGCGACCATCTTTACAAGCAGCCCCTGAATAATATCGGCAGGCAGCGTTTCGTTCTGCTGTATACCCTCCTGCAGCAGCTCCTCTATCAGCCAAATAAATTGCAGTAGCCATAATAGCATCTTCTGGGTTCCATGGGTTTGCATGTGCCTTACCCACCGCAGTAGCAACACGACTACGAATAGATATCCAGGTCGATGGAATGAACTGTGAAGGACCCATAGCTCCTCCCCAACCTCCTCCTGACGGACAAGAGAGTGGTGTTGTGTCTGGATCAAGACCAAGCTCATTCACAATTTTCAAGAACAACGACTGATCATCACGACTAGACTTTCCTGATGCAATTTGTGCCGGACCCGGCATGATGTTTCGGTAACTCTTTGAGGTAGGGTCTCCTGCACGATTACAAGTTCCAACATTTTTTCCCATATTTGATTCTTGAGTCAAAATCGCCAAAATGAGCGCAGGGCGAACACCGGTCTTTGCTGATGCTTCTTTTGCATATTCATACGCATCTTTGAATTGAATTGAACCTGAGTCACGCAATTTGAACAAACTAGTCAAAATTGCATTCTTTCTTTTTTGCCTATCAGCCAATTCACCTTCATACGAAGATTTTTGTTTTTCATTCAAGCTCAACAATTTTTGTTGTTCTGCCTGAGTTAATTTCAATTTCTTATTTTGACTTTCTAGTTCAACCTTGGCATCTAATTGCTGGTTTTTACTTGTTTCCAGCTGTTTCTTTTCTGTTTCAGTATCTTGTTTGACTACCTTGATAGTATCAACAGCGCTTTTTACAGAACGTTTCAATGATGCAAATGAATCTAGATCACGATAAAAATCTGAGACTGTTTTTCCAGACAACAATACATGCATAATATTATTTTGATCAATCTCATTTGTTTTCTTGATCAACTGCGCAAGTGAATCTCGAGACAAATCTATCTTGTCATCAAGCACATTAATCTTTTCAACATGTTTTGTAATCTCTTTTGAGAGTTTTGTGATAATTGCTGTTTTCTGACTAATCAATGTCTTCAATTTTGTAATTTGAGCATTTAATAAATCAATATCCTTTTTGAGTGAACTACTCTTACCTTTTAGATTATCAATAACAACTTGAATATTAGCGATTTCCGCATCACACACAGGAATACGTAAACGAAGCTCGTCGTCACTCAAGTTTTTTATTTCAGCAGGTGTCGGACAAGTCAAAGTCTCAGCAGTAACGGTATGTATAGCCGGTGAAAAAACAAGCATCCCTATAACAAAAATAACTAAAATTTTACCTTTCATATATTGATATATTGTAACATATTCAATATTCGGTCTTGCATAAAATCTGAGGAAAGAAAAAATACGACAGGTGTCGTATTTTTTCTTTCTAAAGTATCTTTACTTTGATTATTCAGCGTCAACAGATTCTTCTTTCTTACCTTTCTTTTCCACTTCAATAGCAGAAAGATCAAGTGGAGCAGATTCTTCTGATTCTTCTTTTTGAGCTGCAACAAGTGCAACAACTTCTTCACCATCAGTGATCATTGTTACGCCAGCTGGAAGCTTGATATCAGCCACAGTGATTTGAGTGTCCAAATCAACCAAAGTTGAAATATCTACTTCAAGTGTGTGTGGTAAATCTTTTGGAAGGGCTTCGACTTCAACTTCGTGAAGCACCTTAACCAATGTTCCCAAGTTATTCTTTTCAGCAGGTGCTACACCAACGAATTCAAGTTGGATTGCTACTTCTACTGGTTTGTTCATATCAACAGCAAGGAAATCAACATGCATAATGTGGCCCTTTACTGGGTGAAATTGTACATCTTGGAAAAGAACGTTTTTCTTTTCACTGTCATATGAAAGTGCTACTGGAGTACTTTCACCTGCTTCTTTCCATGCTTTTACGAGAATACGAGACTCAATAGCGAGACTCGTAACTTCTGTGTTAGCGCCATAGACAACAGCTGGTACCATGCCGTTAGTTCGCAATTGGTCCAACTTGTCTGCCTTACTTCGCTTTGTTGCTGTAATACTTATCATGGCAATATCTTAACACTAAAAAAGATATATATCAATAGTTTATTTTTATATCTTATTTTTTATTAAGGAAATAAGATACTATTGACATAATATATAGTATATGGTATACTATATACAAGTTAAGTTCTTTGATATCTTGTTATTTAGTTGGGTGAACAGAGCGGATTTATATCCCTTGTGTCCACCTAATTAAATAAACAAAATGAAAAATATCATATTAATCATTATCTCTCTTGTTGCTTTGGCAACTCAATCTTGCAAAAAAGAAGTATCTCAGGACTATCTTAATAGTCGCTCAAGGATACTTTCCAAGGAACAACCTAAAGGTTCGTTCAAATATGCATACAAAATTAAGGGGCAAGATTCATCATCAAAAAACCCTAAGACAGGAGAGGTTCGCAGTGAACATGCCCTCGCAGATGCATTTTCAAACAATGATTATGAGATTGGAAGTGAGGCATCATTTGATCGCACTGACAGCCTCGTAGTTACTGGATACGAAAACAAACAAAAGTAGCACTCAAAAAGCCTTGTATTTTATATACAAGGCTTTCTTTATTTATGACCCGTGAACCATATCGTGCTTTTCGAGAATGATATGTGAGGACATATATTCTTTGGTAGTACCAACCTTCTTGTTCGGATTGAAAATATTTTCTGGATCAAATAATTCTTTTGTTTGTTTGAACAGATTCAAAATCTCAGGAGAAAAGATTTTTCCGAGGTATGGAGTACGGACCAGACCGTCGTTGTGTTCAGCGGTAATCGTTCCATTGAACTCCTTGACCAAATCATAGACCTTTTCAGATAACTCCATAATCACCTCTTTGGTGTGTGTATCAGTGAAATCCATCAATGGAATAATATGGAAGTTTCCATTTCCTGCATGTCCTGCAATGGTGTAAACCAAGTTATATTCTTTCAAAAGCGCGTTCAATCGAGGAAGAAATGCTGGTAAAAATTCTGGCTTGATACACACATCATCAATGAACGGTGCAGTATGCTTGCCTTTGACATGTTTGCGGAGCATATTGAAACTCTCGCGTCGCATACGCCAATATTTTTCTCCATCAGCTTTTGACTTGGTTACCCGTGTCTTGAAACCGAATGAGGCAATTTGCTTTTGAGCATTTCTTGTCGCTCGTTCAACTTCTTGCAAATTGTTCCCGGTAAATTCTGCAATCATGACAAGTTTCGGCACACCGCCAGTTGCCATCATAAAAGCTTCAGGAATAAATGAAATTCCCATTTTGATAAATTGCCACAATGACATTCGCTTCAAAAAATCCGGCATGAACTTCACTGCCAATTTCAAACTATAATCATCATAAGATTCGATACTTTCTGGACCAAGTGGAAGAATCGTATCAACCAAATGTCCCAATCGAGAAAGATCATTCATAAATACGACAAGTAGACGTGATTCTTTGGTCACATCAGTCAGATTGAATGTAATCTCAGTCACGATTCCGAGTGTTCCTTGTGAGCCGACAATCAGTCGACACAAATCAAAACTTTCAGTTTCTTTATCATAAATATTCCATAGATAATATCCAGCAGAATTTTTCGATACATTGGGTTTTGCTGCAGTGATCAACATATCGTTGTCATTGATTAGTTGCAACAGCTCTTTGTAGAGTTCTGCTTCAACACTGACTTCTGCAACTTTTTGATACAACTCTTTCTTGGTCATTCGCTTGACGGTGTATTCATACCCGTCACGAAAGACCACTTTCAATTCACGAATCCAATCTTCAGTCTTGCCGAATTTGATCGATTTTTCCCCACCACTATTGTTCCCTACCATTCCACCAACAGCACACAGTTCTTTTGATGCGGTATATGATGGCATTATCAAATTTTCAGCTAGTGTAACTTTTTCAAAGTCTCGGTAGAATGTTCCCGGAAGTACGGTCGCGTATCCTGTCACTTTGTGACCATACGACATTTCATCAGTCTTTGTAATCTTCCCAATACCATTCATATAACGAGACATATCAAGAATGATTGATTCATTGATTGAACCACCTGACATACAAGTTCCTGCACAACGTGCAGTGATTGAAAGTGTCGGATCTTCTTTTTTGTGATCATTGACCCATTTGACCAAGAGACAAACGTCCGTCCCGTCTTTTGGAAATACAACCACCTTTGGACGAACCACAAAGATACTCGCATCACGAGAATATTTCTCCAACACTTCGTCACTCATTTCTACATCCCCTCTTATTACTTTTTTCAAATCATCAAAATTCATAGGTCTATTATAACTTTTCTTCGTAATTTACCCAAAGTGCAGAAAATAAAAAACCCGCACAATGTACGGGCTTTCCGTGCAAAGTGCGGGTTGTGATTTAAGCAGCAATTTCTTTTTCTTTAAGTAATTCTGACCATTTAGTGAAGAAAATCTTTCTCACTAAAAATCCAATTATTGTTGCTAACATCAGAGCCCCTAGAGCAGTGAAAAAATTCGCATCAGGGTTAGCAATAATCCAAAAAAACAGCAGTATAACATTAAGAATAATGCTATATCTTACATGAATAATCGCCAGTATCGTAGATACAGTAAACATAACAATGTAAAGATTTAAGAGTACCCATACATACCAATCAGGTACGTACCCTTCGTAATTCCAACCGAAAATTTCGAGGATTACTAATAGTAATCCTAATGCTACTGTTATGAAATAACCGGTAGTCCATTTTTTCTTAAGATCAGGTCTTAAGAAAGGTATCTCAATGAGGGAGATTACCAGTCCCATTACAACGCTCATATACATACAAATTTTGAGTATATAAGAAGTGTAATTTTCCGGAACAATATCTTTAATTTCACTGGACACAACAGTTGCAATGGCAACAAAAATCATGGATACAATCCAGATTTGGAAATAATTGATTACTTTTTTCATTTTGTTTTATATTAATTGAGTGGACACAGAGGACAGCATCCGCTCTGTTCACTCAACTAAATAACAACATATCAAAGAACTTTACTATTGATAGTATACCATATAATATACCTATTTGTCAATAGGCGGAACCTTTCAGGTTCCGCCTATTGATTTTACCTATTTTAAGCTTCTATTTAAAGCTTTTTAGAGCATTGTTGCTTCTGACATACTGTTTGGAGCTGTCTCTTCCTTGCCTGTTCCACCACAAGCCTTGATGTCAGCCTTGAATGTATCCCAAGCTGTTTTACGAACTGACTTGAGTGCTGTACGAGCAGATTTTGAAGCTGTCTCAAATGCCTGACGAGTAGTTTTGCGAGCAGTGTTTCGTTCGTTTGACGTTGTCTTTGCCCATGCATCTTTCAAACCAGTTGTACGCGCAGTCAAAGCAGTTTTCATTGAAGTATTGAATGTGTCGAGTCCAGCAATCAAAGCATTTTCACGCTTTTCCACTGCTGTTCCAGCACAAACTGGATCTGCTACGTTTTTCTTGTTTGACATTTTTTCTTTCAAATCACGCATGAGCCCACCCTTGTCTGAATGTTCAACTTCACCTGTTGATGAAGCCGATGTTGTTGTAACCATTTCTTCTGCAAAAGCAACGTTACAGAGAATCAAAGAAAGTGCGAATGTTGATACGAGAAATTTTTTCATAATTATGATGTATGTAGTTATTGGATAATGTTTTAATTGTACCACTTAGGTACAAGACTTATGACGAATGACTTTGTGGAAAATTTCTTGACTGCTAACTCAAATGATTGAAAAGTTTCAAACGACTTTCTACTACTTTTTCAATTGCCTCAACTGCCGGAGTAAGTAGTTTGGCTGGATTGATTTCGTTTGGTTGAGCTTCGATTGATTGCTCTACTGCTTCTTTGTATGCAAGACGAATTTCACTGTTGATATGCACAATCGAAATTCCTGCATTGATTGCGTTGGTAAAATCTTCATCACGAAGTCCTGAGCCACCATGTAGTACTAGTGGTGTCTTAACTGTCTCTTTTATTTCTTTTACTAATTCTGCATTGATGTGTGGTTTGCCAGATTTGATGAGCCCATGAATAGAACCAACTGATGGTGCAAATACATCAACACCTGTTGCGTCTACAAAGGCTTTTGCGTCGGCTGGATTGGTCAACACACCAGCACCTTCTGGAATACTGTCTTTGATATCAGATCCTGAACCAATGTATCCGAGCTCGGCTTCTACCAAAATATCGCGACCAGTCGTAGCAGAAACTTCACGTGCGTAATCTACACAGTGTTTTGTCATTGCAATATTTTCATCATTTGGTAATTTGGCTCCGTCGATGATTACCATATCAAACCCTGCATCGATACATTTTTTGACTGATTCAAAACTGCCGTGGTGATCAGCATTCAAAAAGATTGGATAACTATCACGGTTACGAATTGCATGCACGAGTGCAACAACTTCTTCGAGTCCAGCAAATTTTTCTTCACCTTCTGAAACACCGATAATGACTGGAAGATTTAGTTTTTTGGCTGCATTATAAATACCGTGCAGTCCTTCTAAATTTGAAATATTAAAATGCCCGATGGCAACCTTATTCTCCTCTGCTTCTTTGATGTATTCACGTAATGTCTTCATATAGGGAAAGTATATCAGTAATTAGTATTTAAGTGAAAAGTTTTTAAAGAAGAGCGATAAAAATTTTTATCGTTTTGACTTCTTAATATCTATCTAGAAAAATGTTCACTGATTGCCGGATAAATATCAACAAGCGCATAAAGCAGAGAGAGTACTAGCGGACCAAGTAAAAAGCCGAGCGGACCAAAAACAATCAATCCCCCAAAGACAGACATAAGAACAAGGAACGGGTGAATATCGACATCTTTACCGACAAATATTGGACGAGCAAGATTATCAATCAGCCCAACAATAATAACACCCCAAATACCGAGCCCGATCGCAAGACCGACTGCTTTGATACTCAATAGATACACAACAGCAGGAATAATAATGAGTGCTGTTCCAATACCTGGAATAAGTGCCGCGAAAACAGTCAATCCACCCCACAACGCTGGATTTGGAACACCAAAAATCCAGAAACCAATTCCTGTCAACAACCCTTGGATACCTGCTACCAAAAGAGATCCTTTGACAATCGCACTAATCGCTTTGCGTTGTTTCTCTAATATTTTGTTGTCATACATATCGGAAAGCGGACTAACCTTGATAACAATATCCAAAAATTTTCTACCATCACGTAAAAAGAAAAACAACGAAACAAATCCGAGGAACAAGAACGGAATAAAACGAAAAATAGATGAAAAGATATTACCAGCACTACCAGTAATCGCCCGAAAGAGTGTTCCGATATAGGAAGACAAATCTATAGAAATTGAAGGAGCTATCATACCAACTGAATGAGTTAGTTGTGCAGATATGACAGCAAGCGTGTTGTTGATATTTCCAATATTCAAAGAAAGATTGTGTGCCTCACTCCATATTCTGCTGATAAAAAAGACAATTGGTATAAGAACTATAATGACAGCAAGTAAGACAGTAAGAAATGCCGAAAGATTACGATTACGCAAAAATACAACTGTACGTTCGTAAAGTGGATGAAGTACTACCGCAAAAATTGCTACTACGGCAAAAAGTTTCAAGAACGGCAGAAAGATTGCAACGTTAAGTGCCAACACCAAACCAAAAAGTGCAAGGAAAAAATAGAATTGAAGATTTTTATTTGACATATTCTTGTAGTTCTTGCTCTCGTTGTTTCTTACTTTTAAAAAGATCGACGATCATAAAGAAGTACGTTGTGCTTCGTGCTGAAACATTGAAGAAGATTGCAAGGGTGAAGAAAATCAAAGCTGATTGTTTATTGTAAAAAGAAACGACAATAGCAATAATCGCAGCAATAACCGGCAAAAGAATGCGTACATATGCATGCTGGTTTTCACGTTTTGTCACTACAATATTTTCAATATTCGGCGAACGGAGTACATACACACGCATAGCAAAGAGTGATAAACCGATCAAAATAACATTTGATGCAAAAAACACAATTGCTGTTTCGGTTGTATTATATTTTCCAAGTAATTGAGAAGAAAACGGCACCAAACCGACGAACAAAAAGAAGAGTGCATTCAGATTGGTAAAACGAATATCAATATTTTTTGCCAAAACCGAAGCAATATAATGATGAGACCGCCAATACGTAAACAAAAGTGAGAAACTCAAAAGATACGACAAGAAGAATGGGTACAGTGTCACAATACTTGTCCACAAGGTCGAACTATCGATTCCTACTGGAAATTCAGGAACCCTGATTTCAAAAACTAACAATGTCATAACGATGGCAAAAATACCATCAGCAAGCGCATCTAATCGTGTCTGTTTCATATAGGAATAGTATATCAGATTATAAAATAGACGGAATAAAGAAAAAGTGCGACTGCTTTTATTTGTCCCATTTGAAACCATTCGCCTATTTCGTCGAGCATACTCCAAGAGTCATTCCGGTGAATGAGGAGCGAGTGAAAGTGTCATTACTTTCACATTGTCCGAGTCGAGGACGAAATATAAAATATCTTTTTGTGTGTTGATATTTTTTATTCGCGCGAATTAGGAAATAAAAAAACCACTTCTTTATGAAGAGGTTTTTAACCCAGACTAATACGGTTTTAGTTTTTCAATTAATTCTTTTGCTTTTTGTTTTTTAATCTCCAGTTGCTTTCTTTCCATTTCTCCGAGATTTTGATTTTCCATCAGTTCTCGACTAGTATTTTGAAAGGTTTCATTGAGTGTGTCAACAATAAAAAGTCGATCTTTTTTATCTATTTTTTCCATTACAAAAATTATTACCCATTTCACTATATCACATATTATTTAATTGTAAACACATTACTTGTTTCCCCCTAGCACCTAGAGCCTAGAGCCTTTATACTGTATCTATATGGGACTATTTTCAAACAAACAATATGACATCGTATGTATCGGGGACATTGTGACCGATGCTTTTATTAGAATCAAAGATGCCAACGTGCACTGCAAGCTCGATAAAAGTGCTTGTGAATTGTGTGTACGCTTTGGCGACAAGGTGCCGTTTGAATCACAAACAATCGTTCGTGCTGTTGGCAACAGTGCCAACGCAGCTGTATCTGCGTTACGACTCGGACTTTCTACTGCACTTATTGCAACTGTTGGAGATGATGATGAGGGTAAAAAATGTTTGGAAGAATTGAAGAAAAACAATGTCAGTACTAGTTATATGAGCACTGACAAAAAACTACCGACCAATTATCACTATGTACTTTGGTATGATGTTGAACGCACTATTTTGGTCAATCACTCACCTTTCGAAAAACATTTGCCATCAAATTTCAAAGCACCAAAATATTTGTACCTGACTTCACTTGGAGAGAATACTGAAAACTTTCATCACGAAATAGCTACTTGGTTGGGAGCTCACCCTGAAACAAAATTGGTGTTTCAGCCTGGAACATTTCAAATGAAATTGGGCAAAGAAAAATTGGCAGACATCTACCAATTGAGTGAACTCTTTTTCTGTAACGTCGAAGAGGCCCAAAGAATTTTAGGAACACAAGAAGCTGATAAAAAAATATTGATGGGAATGTTGGCAGCACTCGGCCCAAAGATTGTGGTGATGACTGATGGTATCAATGGTGCGTATGCGCGAGACATTGATGGAACTTGTTACTTTATGTCAGTATATCCACATGATCCATACGAACGTACTGGCGCAGGAGACGCATTTGCTTCGACCGTTATGTCTGCACTCGCTCTTGGCAAAGATTTGAAAACAGCACTGACTTGGGGGCCAATCAATTCAATGTCTGTCGTACAAAAGATTGGAGCACAAGCAGGATTGCTTCCAAGGAAAGAACTTGAAGATTATTTGAGTAAAGCTCCGGAAGATTACAAACTGAAAACAATATAAAATAAAAATCTCGCTTTTACAAAAGCGAGATTTTTATTTTTTTACTTTTCTTAACAAGACTGTTTTTACAGCATTTTCTATATCCGACACATCCATTCCATAGTGAGCAATTAGTTCAGCAGGTGTACCTGATTGACCAAACAAATCTTTTACCCCAATAAATTCCATTGGTACTGGATAATATTTTGCGAGGCATTCTGCAACAGCAGAACCAATACCACCAGAAATTTGATGTTCTTCGACAGTTACGATTGCACCACATTCTTTTACAAGATTAATAATCGCCTGTTCGTCGAGTGGTTTGATTGTTGCAAGATTGAGGACTTTGATACGAGCACCATCACCAGTGATAGCTTTGTCTGTCATTTCTTTGGCTACAATAAGTGCTTTGTGGAGTAATGCACCTGTTGCAATAATACCGACGTCAGCTTTTTCATCACCACCAAAAACAACTTGTGCTTTGCCGATTTCAAATGGAGTATCTGCTGTTGTGATAACTGGAGTTTTTTCTCGAGCTAGACGCAAGTACGCTGGCTTACCAAGTTTTGCTAGTGCCATGGTGGCTTTCTTGGCTTCGATGCTATCGCACGGAGAAATGACAATCATATTTGGAATCACGCGAGTAATGGCAATGTCTTCGATTGCTTGATGGGTTCCACCGTCTGGACCAACAGAAATTCCTGCATGAGAACCTGCAATAATAACTCCGCGATCATTGTATGCAATTGTGGTTCGAATTTGTTCCCAGTTTCGTCCTGGAGAAAACATTGCGTATGAAGAGATAAATGGAATCTTTCCCATTGCCGCCATACCTGAAGCAACTGATGCGAGATTTTGTTCTGCCACACCGACTTGTACGAAGCGATTTGGAAATGCATCTTTGAACAAATTCATTTTAGTACTTTCGGTCAGGTCAGCACAAAGTCCAACAATTCGTTCGTCCAACTTCCCTGCCTCAAGAAGTCCTTCACCAAAACCTTGGCGAATTGGAACTTGTTCGACATCTGTATCAAACAACTTCGTATTTAATTTTGCATTTGGATTAAGCATGTTTTATTTTTTGTCTGATAAAATCAAACACTATGATTAAAGTATACATTACCTGTAACAGTATGAAAATTGTATCCCCCAAATAAATACTATAGGTCAGTAATCCTACACCGCCAACAAAAGAAAATTTATCTCTCGTCCCACGATTCTTTACAAGCATTCCGATGCAAATGAATATTAGTCCAATTATTCCTATTATTTTAAATATATTTAACATTATTGATGCTCACTACTAATCTTACCTCCTAATGTTCGAAGTCCTGCCAACGCGACTTCACCCTGTTTCTCTTTCGGAATTTTATCTGTGGGACCAAGTCCTGGTGGGTTGCCGTGCCAACGAAAATCTCGTTCGAATTCTTTGACTCCTTTACCTGGAATTGTTTTGGCGATGATGACTGATGGCTTATCAAAGGTTGCTTTGGCTTTACCAATAGCATCATTAATCATTTCAAAATTATGTCCATCTATCTCTTGTACGTGCCAGTTGAATGATTCCCATTTTTTGTTGATGTCATTCAACGGCATAATGTCTTCAGTGAAGCCGTCGATTTGAATATTGTTGCGGTCAACAATTGCAATCAATTTGTGCAATTTTTCTTTGCCGGCAAGCATGATCGCTTCCCAGTTTTGCCCTTCATCAAGCTCTCCGTCACCGAGCATACAATAAAAATATTTCTCACCACTTACTCCATAATCAATACGGTCAGCCAGTGCCATACCAACTGCTTGTGACAAACCAGAACCAAGTGGACCTGATGATGTTTCAAGGCATGGCATAAATTCGCGGTGTGGATGACCCTGAAGACGAGAACCGAACTTGCGGAGTGTCAGTAGTTCAGATACCGGCATATAGCCTGCATGGGCCATTGTGGCGTATAAGACTGGATTGATGTGACCATTTGAAAGAACCAATCGGTCACGATCTTCCCACGCAGGATTCTTTGGATCATGGCGAAGTTCATGAAAATATAAGTAGGTAAAAATATCTGCCATACCAAGTGGTCCGGCAGTATGGCCACTTCCAGCAACGATAAGCATTTCAATAATTGAAATGCGAATATCATTGGCCTTGATTTCTAGCTCTTTGATTTTTGTGTCAGTAAGATTCATTAATCTTATTATAACAAACTTATACGTTTACTAATTGTGCAAAGTATTTATTTATTAAATATTTGATTAATATCACCTTTAAGCTTAAAGAGGTCTAAGTCTAGTTTATTTCTTTTTATTTTCTCGTTAAGTAGATCCAGTTTATTTTGGATTGTTGTTTGAAAAAAAGTTTCTCTATCATCTTCATTAAGTTTAAAAAAGTTTTCTTTATCAAGAACAACTGGAATACCTACAGATTTCTCTTTAGATCTATAGCTTTCAATTTCCATCAGATGTTCACGTTCATAAGGAATCGGGTTTACATGAAATTGAAAAAGTATTAAATGGACATCTTGTCCGTAATTTTGCCATTTTAAGGATTTTAATTTTTCTTTTAATCCATTATTTCCCCATAAATAGTCTTTAACCTTTTCTTGTTCCTGTTCACAGGAATTAAAACCTGCATAAAAACCAATTATATTGTTATCATCAGTTGTTATCATGTTCTGTGAATTATATCTTATTAAAAGCTTTTATCGTCTGTGAAATATCTCCACTATTAAAAACTCCTGTTCCTGAGACAAGCCGAGTCGCACCTGCATCAAAAAGATGTTGTGCGTTTTGCAAACTCACCCCACCATCAACACTAATATCTTTGTTCGGAAATAGTTCTCGGACAGTTGAAATTGTTTCGTATGTACTCTCTGTCAGATGTGAACCTTGTACACCAATAGTATCCATCCCCATAACTTGTACGAAATCATATTGTTCTATCGAATCTTTGTAAGTAGTAACATTTTCTTTGTGTGGAAGAATTGCAATCCCCCATTCAATATTTTCTCGGGTATATGAATCTAGTTTCTCCAAAATAGTAAGTGGATCAGATACGCTCTTTGCATGAATAATAATTCGCTTGGCACCAATACGAAGGAGGTTATCAATAATATCCTGCGGTTCTTTCATCATCAAATCCCATTCGATATCGAGTGTATCCCAAAATGGCATCGCGATTTCTTCATTGGCGAGCTTTTCAAATTGTCGTTCATTGCCCTGCCAAAATGGCCAAGTTATCGTATGAACAAATCGCCCGTCACACAAATCTATTTGCACGACTGGAACAAGCCCATTTACTTGGGCCATTTTTTCTGTTATTTCTTCGAATTTTTTGGGCAATATAGCCGGTACGATTTGCATGTTATTTGTCTATTTCATTAATTCTTCTAACATGTCGGACATCTTCTGAAAATGGTGTTTCGAGGAAAAACTTGACCGCTTGTTTTGCTTCATCGATTGAAACAAATCGTGCGCCAAGTGATAGCACGTTTGCGTCATTGTGTTCACGCCCGAGAACAACGATTTCCAAATCACCACCATAGTATTCGATGGCACGCACTCCTTCGTGACGGTTAGCGACAATTGCTTCACCTTGCCCTGAACCACCAATAATAATTCCACACACAGCTGTTTGACCGGCGACTTTTTCTGCTAAGGGATTGATTGTTATTGGATAGTCATCATTTGGATCATATTCATATGGACCCAAGTCTTCTATTTCATAACCTAAAGACTTCACGTATTCAATAAGTGAAGTCTTGAGTTCATATCCAGCATGGTCTGAGGCAAAATAAACGTTTGTCATATTATTTTTGTGCAATTATGTTTGGAAAAGTTTTAAAACTCCAAGTGGTAACAAATAAACCTGGGCAAGGAGCTTTGATACAGCGAATACTATTTTCTCGAATATACGTAGGAATAATAGGTAGATAAAATCCCAAAATAACATACACGAATAATCCATATATGATTATTTGTCTCATTTTCATATTTTATGCAGCCAACTGATGCTCAGTTTCTAAACCAAGTTTCTCTTCGAGTTCTTGAACTTGTGCTTCAAGTTTTACTCTTTTCACCGGGTCAGTTTCTGAAATCAATTGCATATTGATAGTATCAAGCTTTTCTTGTGTCAACATTTCTTCAGAAAGACTTGTAACATCACCGTTTTCAAAAATTTCTTGTTCTATATGACCTTCTTTGTTTATAACTTTGTGTGACAATTCTTGACTTGTTCCGTTTTGATTTAAATCAATTGGACTATTTTCAGAAGCAGCTTGAGGTTTTTCTTGAGATGAACCTGTTTGCCCTGAAATCTTCTTAAATGTGTTTTCTAGAAAATTAAATTTCATATTTTTTTATATTAGTTAGTAATACTATTTCCTGTCTTGATAACATGATCAACAAGCGTATAGGTGTACCCCATTTCATTACGATACCAGGTTATTTCAATCTTGAAACATTATAAAGTAATACTATACCAAGTAATACTTCAAAGACTCTCAACACTGCACCATGCTGAAGAAAATCTCCAAATGGTTGCATCTTCCCGGTAACACCAGCAATTATGAAGACCAATGCTCCGATAATTGCTAAAACTTTTATAACAAAATTCATAATACTTTTTTTAGTTAATTATTAATCGTTCGTCCAGTTTTGATCACATGATCGACAAGTGTGTAGGTGTACCCCATTTCATTATCGTACCATGCGAGGACTTTGACAAGGTTTCCTCCTACCACACGAGTCATTTCCAAATCAGCAATAGAAGCATGACTATTTCCCAAAATATCACTTGAAACCAATGGTTCTTCGGTAACTGCAAAAATTCCCTTCCATTTGTCTTGCAAAGAAGCTTTTTTGAGTACTTCATTTACTTCTTCTCCTGTCGTGTTTTTCTTTGAGATGAATGTCACGTCGACGATTGAACCTGCTGGTACTGGTACACGGAGTGAAATACCATCAAAGAGTCCTTCGAGTTTTGGATAGGCTTTGGTCACGGCGATTGCAGCACCCGTTGAAGAAGGCACGATATTTTGCGCAGCAGCACGGCCTTCACGCAAATCTTTCTTACTTGGTCCATCGACAAGTGCTTGAGTACCAGTGTATGCGTGTGTTGTCGAAAGCACTGCTTTTTCTACCCCAAAGACTTCGTCGAGAATTCCAATCAGTGGCGATGCGCAGTTTGTTGTACAAGAAGCGTTTGAAGTGATATCACAGGTACCGAACTTTTCTTCGTTAACTCCAAGTAGAATTGTTTCTCCGTTAACAGAACCGTCCCCTTTACTTGGCGCAGAAATCACTACTTTTTTTGCACCTTGATCGATGTGGAATTTTGCTTTTTCAAATGCAGTGAAGAGTCCGGTTGATTCGACAACAACATCAATATTCAATTCTTTCCATGGAAGTTTTGTAGTATCTTTTTCTCCAATAAATTTCACCACCTTTCCATCGATACTAATTCCACCATCTACTACTTTGACTTCATGAGGAAATTGTTTGTACACCGTATCGTATTTCAACAGATATGCGAGTGATTCGAGCGTCCCTAAATCATTCACTGCAACAATTTCAATTTCTGGTCTATTCCAGGCAATTTTTAAAAACGCACGACCGATACGACCAAATCCATTAATAGCTACGCGAACCTTTTTGTCTTTTGATCCAAATAATTTCATATGAATCAATTATATCACTCACCACCCCCGAGACAAACGAAAAACCACCCGAGACAAGCTTGGGTGGGAAAGTTATTCTCTTTTGCTTTGTGATTTACCGGACTTAGTTTGTTCCCTAAATTTATAAAAAGTCCAACGGACCCCCTTGAAATCAACTGATTCCAATTCACCTCAATACCATGAGTTTGGTATTTGTACACAATAATGTACACAGACAACGTGTGTGACCGGATATTTAGTGTCCATCTCCTGTTCGCTCGCTACTACTTGGGACGACAACAAAAGAACTTTATTTATGAAGTAGATAATAGCATATTCTAAAGTTTAAAAAACCGCTTCAATTCAAAAGAAGCGGTTGAAAATTCTTTCTTTTTAATCGATAACCCTATAAAAAGGAACCTGTGAACCTTCTTCATAAAAACGCTCAAGTCTCTGTTCGTAGAGCAAATTGTCGATAAACCACCACAAATCATTTGGGTCCAACGAATTTTGACTACAAAATTCTTTTTTTAAGACATAATCGGATGGCTTTTTTTCTTTAACAAAAGACAAAAGGGCCTTTTCAGCTTGATGTAATTCCTGGAGAGTATTCATACTAGTTAGGTTTACTATAGAACATTTACCCGTAATCATTATATACAAAAGTGCTATAATAACAATATGAACACAATATTTTTCATCGTAATTATTGCATTATTGGCCGGAGTTCTGTTTTTTTTGTTAAAAAAACAACATGCCGCCCCTGCCCCAACTGACCAAAGTGGGCTCAATCTCCTCCTCCAACAAATCAACGAACTTTCTCGTACGGTGGATGAAAAACTTTCTCATTCACAAAAAGAAGTCGCGGAGAATATGCGCTTCCAAAGCACCCAATCCCAGACACTGATTCGTGACATTACCGAAAAACTCACACGCTTAGATGAGACAAACAAGCAGGTCATTTCATTTACCGATCAATTGCAGAGCCTGCAAGACATTTTGAAAAACCCAAAACAGCGTGGCATCTTGGGTGAATATTATTTGGAAACATTATTGAAGAATGTGCTTCCACCAGGAAGTTATCAGATGCAATATCCATTTGCAGATGGAACAATTGTCGACTCGGTGGTATTTGTCAAAGACAAAATTATTCCGATTGATTCAAAATTCTCACTTGAAAATTACAATCGTATTTCTGAAACAAATGATCCGCAAGAAAAGGAACGTCTGGAAAAAGTCTTCGTGAATGATTTGAAAAATCGTATTACTGAAACAGCAAAATATATCCAACCAGAAAACGGTACAATGGAATTTGCCTTTATGTTCATTCCTCACGAAGCAATTTATTATGATCTGATTGTGAACAAGATCGGAGCAATGCAAACCGAAGATACAGAAAACCTAATTCAGCGCGCAGCATCTAAATATAAAGTTATCATTGTTTCTCCGACCTCATTCCTCGCCTATTTGCAAACAGTACTTCAAGGATTGAAAGCATTACAAATCGAAGAAAGTGCAAAAGATATTGTGAAGCGCGTTGACGAGCTCGGTAAACACTTGAAAGCCTACGAAGAATATCACGGCAAGCTTGGCACCTCTCTCTCAACTGTCATCAATCACTACAACAACTCAAACAAAGAATTGAAAAAAGTAGATAAGGATGTGATGCGAATAACTGGAACTGCGATAGATATAGAGACGGTAGCGATTGATAAACCGAGTGAAGAATAAAATAAAAGTGCGATGGACGAAGTCCATCGCGCTTTTATTTTATTCTTCTCTAGACTAACGATCGTGGATAATTTTTCCTCCATTAATCATACCAACAGCTTGATTAAGTATTTTATATTGAGCTTTTAATTCATCTGAGGCAGGCATTGAATTCATTAGAGAGACAATCGGGATCAGGTCATTCTTGGCTGGGTTTCTCAAGACTTGAGCTTGTGTATCAGCAGGATCTGTTATTGCAAACAAAGCGTCTAGTGGATATTTTTCTTTGAATTCGAAAATCAATTTTTCAAACTCAGCTTTTTTGTGTTCGATACCAGACTCAAGATCAACAGGAGCGAATTTCCCAGGATTGTTATTTTCATATTGTTCTAGCAATTCTCTTCCTTCAGAATCAGGAACATTACTATCTTTTACTTCGAAAGAATGTTCTATTGGTGTTTCTTCTTTTTTAGGTTGTGGGTCAAATTCTATGTTCATTTCATTCATATGTATATTATAATAACATGAATTGACCAAAGACAAGGAATGTAGTATTGTTTGAAAGGAAATATAATTATAAAAAAATGAATAATCTTAACGTTATTTTTATTGGTAACAACAAATTGGATGTAATGCCTTATTTTGACAGAATTGAATTTGAATTCGAAGGAAAAATAAAAGCTGAATTTGCCAATAATCCGGAAGAAGCTTTAGAAATGATTCCAAAAGAAGGAAACTTTTTGGTAATCACAGAAGCTCTGATTCCACACGGATTTCAATTACCTGCTGAATACGGAACAGAAAGAACTGCTGGAACAATATTTTTGATTGAAGCAGCACACCAGAAAAACCCTGAATGTAAAATTATTCTGAATGATTCTGATTTCTTTGACCTTGAAAAAGAAATAAAGAAAGAGCGAAAATTTGATTGCTATATCAACAGCCTACACAAAGAGGCATATGATCTTCTTTTTAGAAAAATTCGCGAGTATCTCAAAATCAGACAGCTTGTTAATTAACAATATCGATCACCTCCTTGGAGGTGATTTTTTTGTTTTGATTCCATTTTTTATATTTTGTGTTATTATCATAGTGTAATAAATGGCTCTATCGTCTATCGGTTAGGACACATCCTTCTCAAGGATGGAAGCAGGGTTCGATTCCCTGTAGAGTCACAATATAAAAAAGCCTTCGTTGGGGCTTTTTTATATTGTAACGAAAAGAAAGCAAAACACTTTGCTTTCGTCAGGAATCGAAAGATTTTTCGGTCTACGAATTTTTGTATCAAAAATTTGTCGAAAAATACCTGGCTATGTAGTAGCCGATTCCCTGTAGAGTCACAATAAAAAAGACCCTTTATTTGGAGGGTCTTTTACTAAAAAGTAAACTTATGAACTGATCCGTTGTGTGGTGGTTTTTCCAAAAATTCTTGATTTTTTTCTACTTTATAGAGACAGCGGATGACTCCGGCATGAGTAACGACGATAATCTTTTTACCATAATATTTATATTTCATATCATCGATAAAGGAATAGAGTCGTTCTTTAACTGACCTAAATGAATCACCATGATATTTAGAAAAATCATAATTGTCTTGGGACGCATATTCTTTTTCATACTGATTCGAATAGAGCTCAGCTATTTGTGTCCATGTTTTTCCTCCAAAATCACCAAAACTAACTTCCGTAATACGCTTGTCTGGTTTTAAAAACACAGGAGTATCTAAACTTTTATGGTACATAATGACGGCTGTTTCTTCTGTTCTTTTACAAGGAGAAGAGATAATTGCACAGATACCTCGAGGTATCTTTTTAGCAGCTTCTTTTGCTTGAAGCTTACCTTCATCATTTAATGATTCATCTAAGCCATCAGGCAATAGACCTTTAGTATTTCTCGAGGTTTCACCGTGTCGAACAAAATAGATTATTACTTCTTTTCTTACCATTTTCTTTTTTATTAATTCCGAATTTATATTACATTTATTATACAGAAAGTCAACAGAGCGCGACCGAAGGTCGCGCGGTTTTTCTGGTGAAAAATACTTGTGACACATAATTTCTGACTTATATTGACTTATTTTTATAATATGCTAAAATAATAAACGGAAATGTGTAAAACAGGTGGCACAAAACTTTGTTGTAAAAGACGTATACCTCTACACCTGCAATCTAAAAACAAAATAAAAATTCTAATGTACAAAAACAAAAAAGCACTGTGGCTTGCGTTGCGAGCTTATCATTTCAACCACATCGTTGAAACTCATTTATGGGATCGTATTACTGAAAAATTTGGTGGTACCGATGCCTCGACCAAAGCCTTCGCTGAAAAATTGGCACGGAAACTGGGCTGGACAAAAGATTTCGCACTAAAGTCAGTTGATGAATACAAAAAATTCATCTATCTGGCTGTTACGGCAGACTTTTCAGTAACTCCTTCTAAAATCATTGACCAAGTTTGGCACGAGCACTTACTCTTTACCAAAGGTTATCGTGATTTTTGTAATGAAACCATTGGGTATCAACTTGACCACGCACCGGAATTAATTCCAGTAGACAGTCAGACTGGCACATTCAATGCTCAGTATTTGGCAACACTTAAGCTCTATAAAACAGAGTTCAGTATTGATGCCCCGGAAGAGATTTGGGGGACTCCAAAATTTGATATTGAAAAATTATCAGAAGAAGAGTATAAACCAAAAAAGAAAAAGAGACGCGAAGATGTAGGAGGTTCGGAAAGTACTGTTTACTCAAATGATGACACACCTCTATTTATGTACTTTGACTCATCTACTAATCAGGCACACGGTGCTGAATTTGGTGGATTCGGAGGAGGAGGTTTCAGTGGAGGTGGAGCTGATGGAGATTGGTCGGGTGACAATTCCTCCGATAACTCTTCCGACACTTCGTCAGATAGTAGTAGTGATTCTTCAAGCAGTTCTTCGGACAGCTCATCTAGCTGCAGCTCAAGCTCTTGCAGCTCAAGTAGCTGTGGTAGTGGAGGTTGCGGTGGTGGTGGAGGTGACTAAAAATTCACTCATTAGACAAAAAGAAAGCAGATCAATTGATCTGCTTTTTATTTTATTCTATTTTTTTCAAAAATTCCTGAACTGCTATTTCCGACATACTCAAAGTGAGATGGATATCTAAATGTTCTTTGATTTCTTCGGCAATCTTATTATCAAAAATACGAAGTACCAAACGAATATCAGGATTAAATGATCTGGCATTGAGACCTATTTCAAGATTTTTTGCGTCATCACTAATCACTGATATAACAGCTTTTGCTTTCAGCACTCCAGCATCTTGTAATACTTTTGGAATTCGGGCATCTGCAACAAAAAAATATCCTCCGCGATGTCTAAAATAATCAATGTAAGGAGAATTATTATTATTTTCCACAATAATAACTTTCTCGCCTTGAGAAACAAGTTTGTCGGCAATAAAATAACCAACCCTTCCAAGTCCACATAAAATGATATGGTCTTTGAGTCGATATTTCCTTCTTCCAAGAGACATTTCAACTCTTTGCTTAAGTAATTGATCAATAATAAGTGAGAACGTCACCCAAATAAAAATCATTGAACCGAGCATTAGAAATATTCCAAATACTTTACTTAAATCACTTGATGAAAGTAAGTTAATGTCTCCGTAACCAACTGTGCAAATTGTTACCACTACAAAATAAAATGAATCAAGCCATGATAAGTGATTTTCAAAATGAAAGAATATAGCACTACCAATAATCATTAGAATAAACCCTACTGTCAATTTGATTAATAATTTATCAAACGAACGTATGTGAATTGTATTCTCGGGCCTTGGTGGCACATATCTCAAATCATGTTTTACTGACACATGCACAGCCCTAACAAAATCTTCCGCAGCAATCTTGGCTGGATTTAATACAGTAATATTACTATATGCAGCACGAAGATGTGGAGATACATTTTCATTGAATAAAGAGACTGTGATGGGAATATTTTTCTCTTTTGAAATAACTGCTAATAAAAATTCCAAATTATGGTTATCTGAATCATCAACAATATATATCATCTTTGAATCAGAAAAATCCACATCATCAAGCAAGATCTGAACATCAGAAAAAGCACTTTCACTTTCCTTTTTACCTTCTAAAATGGAATGGTGAATATGCGACACTTCATAATCCTTCTCTTCGAGAAGAATTTTGAGTCTTATGGAAATATGACCAGACCCAAAGACTATTATTTTTTGTTTTTTTACCATACTTTAAAGGTATTATTCTCCTCAAAAACAATACTATTTATATAATAAATAGTCAATAGAGCGCGACCTCCGGTCGCGCTCTATTCTTATCTTTGTTATTTGCTTATACTTACACTTTTTTATCGATCCGGTGGAACTTGATAATAATTGATCAAATATTTTGAAATGTCAGCAAATTGTGGGAGCAATGTTTGCGATGCATATTGCGCACCTTTTGGATCACGAATATACATATAGATATAGACAATAAATCGAGGCTTACTTGCGGGAAAATAACCGAAGAATGAGTGCATGTGTTTATCGTCATAATATCCACCACCATTTGGCAAAGCGATTTGAGCAGTACCGGTCTTACCAGCAATACTGTAGTGCGGCAAACTATATTTCCCTTCCAGATATGCTTTGTCGATAATGTGCACCAACATCTCAGTAATCTTCGGAGTTGTTTCTGGTTTCAACGTATTTCGAGTAGTAGGATATTCCAACACTTTCGAACCAGTATCACTGTATAAAATTTCTTTGGCAATATGCGGGGTCACCAACACACCACCGTTAGCAATCGAAGCAAACGCACGAATCGCACCAACCGGTGTCAACGCAATACCTTGACCGAACGATGCATTAGCCAATTCAACGTCATTATTTTTCTTCAAATTACTGACAAGTCCACCGATTTCAGATGGCAAATCAATACCAGTCTTTTCACCGATTTTGTAACCCAACATATAATCGCGCATTTTTTCTTTACCTAGTTGTTGCTCAGCAAAAACCATTCCAGTGTTGAGTGATTGATCAAGCACCATTTGCATTGTTGTCTTTCCTCGCCCTTTTTTGTCGAAGTTGTTAATGGTTCTATCTTTGACCTGCACAAAACCTTTGTCCAAGTATGTTGTATCTTTGGTAAGCACACCAGCATCAAGTGCTGCTGCCATCACCAATGGTTTGATAACTGACCCCATTTCATAGACTTTTTCAGTCATTGGATTAGTAAAGTTTCCGACAGCAGAATTACTATATTGATTTGGATTAAATGACGGCAGTGAACCGATGGCAACAATCTCACCATTGTTTGGATCCATCACAATAATACCAGTTGATTCTGGTTGCCATTTGGTATTCAAATCAATAAGCATTTTTTCGACATACAATTGCACTTGTGGTTCGATGGTTGTAATAATATCTCCTTCGCGATTCGTATTCTTGAAAAAAGTTTTACTAATATTGGTAAAAATTTCAGCAAATGGATTAGTATACGCATCGTCCTTACTACGAGCAAGGGTACTGTCATACGAACGTTCTAACCCATATCTACCAGTCAATAAATCTCCATCAAAACCGACGAAGCCGAGTGTTTGAGCAGACATACTACCTCCTGGATAAAAACGCCATTTTTCTTTGTACAAAGAAACACCGGTCAAATGCAATCCTTCGACTTGATCTGCTTGTTCTTTGGAAATACGGTTGGCGATTTCTTCATATGGATCATTTTTGCGAGCAATACTCTTATCAAATGAGGTTCTATCGAGTGGAACAATCGCATTGATCTTTTGAAAAATTTCTTCAGGATTTACCACTTTTTTGGGATTGATGGCAATACGAAAACCAGTCATCACGGTTGCAGCAGAAACAGTTGCACCGTCTTTTTTTGAAAAATAAATCGTACCACGCTCGAATACTGAACCAGCAGGAGTAGAATATTGACGATCAGCTTTGTCACTGTACGTTCTTCCATTAACTACTTGTAAAAAAAATAAGCGTACCACAATAAGCACACCAGTAAAGATAATCAGTATCGAAATCCATCCGATACGATTGAGTTTTGTATGAGTTTTTTTGAGATTAGTGATCTGCATTGGTTCTCATTGAAAGAAAGGCAACTCCTGCATTCTTCGAAGCAAAGACAGGGTTAGCGGAAACAAAACCATGAGCATATGCATACGACGTGTCGATATTATTTGTCGCTTCTAGGTATTGCAACTCGAGATCACCAACTGCAGTACGAACAATTTTGATTTGATTATCGACAGTCTTTTTAGCTACTACAGAGAACGTAATAAATCCAATAGCTACACAGTACGTAGCGACGAGTGAGAAAAAAGTATACTTTGTCACATTGAAAACTACCCGCTTGTTTTGCAAAAAGGTGTCAGTAGCAGAGGCAAATTTTGTGTTGACGTAATTCATATATTTTTTATAATGATACTTTTTCTATAATTCGTAACTTAGCACTACGAGCTCGAGGATTTTTGTGTGACTCTTCCTCGGTTGGAACAATTGGTTTTTTGGTTATGGATACTCCCCTTCCTTCAACAACTTTTTCACGAAAGAAATTTTTGATAATACGATCTTCAAGTGAATGAAAACTAATCACGAGCAATCTGCCTTGTGGAGCCAATAGTTCAAATGCTTTCGCGACCCCTTCTTCGATGTTGCCGAGCTCATCGTTGACGGCAATACGAATCCCTTGAAAGGTTCGTGTCGCCGGATGAATTCGTCCACGTCGATAGACAGATGGCACAGCGTTCTCGATGATTTTGACCAAATCAAAGGTTGTTTTGATTGGAGTAAGCTCACGTGCTTCGCAGATTGCTTTGGCAATTTTTCGAGAATAACGCTCTTCACCAAAACCATAAATGATATCAGCGAGTGATGTCTCACCCCAATAATTGACGACATCGTATGCGGTGACGGTATTTCCTTCGCCGTCTTTGCCCATCGTCATCAACAGTGGCTCATCTTTGCGAAAAGAAAATCCTCTGCCTGAATCATCAATCTGTGGAGAAGAAAGACCGAGGTCCATCAAAATCACATTGACAGCAGTAAGACCGAGCTCATTTGTCACAACATCAAGATTGCGAAACTCTGACAAAACAAATGATTTTTTGTTTTTGAGTATTTTGCAATTTTGTGTTGCACGTTCGATCGCATCAGCGTCTCGGTCAATACCGATCAGCTGAATCGACAAACCAAATGTTTCTGCAATTGCCTTGGTGTGTCCTCCACTACCAAGCGTGCAATCAAGAAAAATTTCTTTCTCTTTGAGATTTGTATTATCAATAACTTCTTGTAAAAGAACGGGAATATGCATAACTAGAGAGCACCTACAGCGCCTAATTTTTCTGCCAAAGTATCGGCTTCTTTTTCTACTGTTTGCTTGTATGACAACCAAGTACTTTCGTCCCAAATTTCGACACGGTCTTGAACGCCAACAAAGACTGCTTTAGCACTGATACCAGCCTTCTCTCGAAGCGTATCTGGAATCAATACTCTACCGGAAGCATCAATGTCGACAACTCCTGCCTGTCCAAAAAGGAAGCGATTAAATCCGCGATTGTCAGACTGCAAAAAGGATAACGAAGAAAGCTTGTTTGAAATTTCTTTCCATGAACTCATGGTGAAAATAAACAAACAATTGTCCAACCCTGGAGTAATTACGATTTGCTTGCCAAGTTCCTTGCGGAATTTACTCGGCAATGAAACGCGTTTTTTATCATCTAGGGTGTGTGTGTATTCTCCGATCAACATATTCTCGTGAAATAAAGTCTAACCCACTTTATCCCACCTGTTCCCATTGTACTCCCTTTTGTACCAATATGCATATGATTGTTTGTGGAAAAGTCTTGATAAAGTAGACAAGAATATAAAAAATGATATGCTAATTGAGGAATAGTTCTAACTGGGAAACACTATGCAACAAATGGTACAACCTCCGCCGATTGATAAAAAAAGGCGTACTCATAAATGGTTTAATTTTATGTATAAATTTGACTTTAGTTCTGGTTCCTTTTTTAGAACACCTGAACATAAATATCCTGAAAAATTAAAACAAATATTAGCACGAGCCAAGTCAATCTTTGCACAAAAAAACCAATCTTTGTAAGACTGGTTTTTTATTTTTTAATTAATCATTTTTTTCGTTTTTCAGTATCGGGAAGAAAATAACATCTCGGAGATTTTTTTGTTCAGTAAACAATGCAACCAATCGATCGATTCCCATTCCGAATCCGGTCATTGGAGGCATACCGTGTTCCATTGCAGTCAAGAATCGTTCGTCGATTTCCATCGCTTCATCATCCCCTCCTTCCTTTGCTTTGGTCTGAGCTTCAAGTAATGAACGTTGAATTGTCGGGTCAACAAGTTCGGCGTATTGATTGGTGATTTCAGCACCAGCAATAACTAGTTGTGCAACACGAGCTGTTCCATCAGTATTTTGAATCGCCAATGGTTTCAAATCACTTGGATAATCAAGTATGTTGGCTGAATCAAATTGAGACGAACTGACTTTTTGAAAACGTGATCAAGGAGATTTCCTTTACCTGTTTTTTCTGCTTCAGCTTTATCCATACCGTATTCAATTGCTTTAGCTTTGATATCTTCAATCGACGCAGTCACTTCGATACCAGCGCTTTGTTTAAGTAATTGGTTGAATGGAATACGTGGCCACGCTGCAGTGAAATCGATTTCGTGAGCGACATCTTCTTTGTCATAAACAGTGAAGGTTGTTTTGCCGACAACATCAGTTGCGAGTTTCTTCAATAATGTTTCAGTCCAGTGCATATTTTCTTCGAGTGATGCGTAAGCGGCGTACCATTCAATCATCGTAAACTCTTGTATGTGTGTTGGATCACTTCCTTCATTGCGGAAATTTTTTCCGATTTCATAGACACGATTAAATCCTGCAGTTGTGAGGATTTTGTGATCAAGTTCAAGTGCAATACGAAGCACCATCGGCATTGCATAATCATTGTGATAGGTTTCAAAGACTTTTGCCATGGCACCACCAGCTTGGTTTTGCAAAATCGGTGTTTCAATTTCCATAAAATCTTTCTCATCGAAAAATGCACGAATAGCAGTGATGATCTTTGAACGAAGTATAAATCGTTCTTTGACTTCTTTGTCCATCAAAATATCCAAATAGCGCTTGCGGTATGATTCTTCAACATCTTTGATACCGTGATATTTGTCCGGTAATTGACGAAGTGCTTTGGTCAACATTTTCCAATCAGTTACGAGCAAACTTTGTGCCCCGCGTTCTGTGGTAAAGATAGTTCCCGTCACAGCAACAAAATCTGCACCATCAACCGTGTCGACAAATAAAGACATTTTATCTTCTGCCAGAGTGTCTTTCTTGATGACTGCTTGAAATTCTCCAGTACCATCATTGAGTGGTACAAACAAAATAGCACCTTGTCCACGGATACCCATCACGCGCCCGACAAGTGTCACAATCTCAGCATTGTTTACTAGCTCATCAAATTGTTCGAGTACTTGTGCAATTGTATGAGTATACGAAACAGAAGAAGCATATGCTTCCATTCCTGTTTCGTTCAGCTTTTCTATTTTTGAGAGACGGACGTCTCGTAATTCTTCGATTGATGCCATATTAGTGTATAGATACTATTGTATACGACACATCACCTTTTGGTGTTGTGAGTACTGCAGTGTCACCGACTTTTTTTCCGAACAAAATTGCACCAAGTGGTGAATGGTGAGAAATTTTTCCATTCAAAATATCTGTTTCTTCGGCACCAACAATTGAAAATGTTTTTTCTTCAATGTTGTCTTTTTTGACAACAACGGTTGCACCAACACAAACAACGTCACGTTTTGCATCTTCATCGACAAGAATACTTGTTTTGAGTACATGATTGATGTATTTGATACGATCTTCATTTCGTCCTTGTTGTTCACGAGCGTCATGGTATTCAGCATTTTCTGACAAATCACCAAGGGCTTTGGCACTTTCAAGAGCAGTCAAAATCTCCCGACGACGAGCGCCTTCGAGGTATTCGAGTTCTTTTTCAAACTCAGCCTTGCGACTCTTAGTAATGTATTCTTTGTCGTAATCCATAGGGCAATCATAGCGTATTTAGGGGTAAGGTTCAAGCGTACAGCGTAGAGGAAACAAGGAACGAAAAGCGAAGCTTTTCGTTCCTTGTTTTTAAAACATCTACACCCTTGATCCTAGCGAAGGTATTCTGGTGCATGCATATTCATCCATTCGAGCGTATATTTCATCGCATGAGAAGCTGAGGTGTGATCATCTGCTCGTCCACGCTCCATCAAAATCACAAAAGCATATTTCGGATTTTCGTATGGGAAAAATCCAGTAATCCATGAATTGACCTGACTCTTTGAAATACCAACCTGAGCAGTTCCAGATTTTGCAGCCACCGTAACAAATGGCAATTTGACTGCACCTCCAGTACCGTCAGTCACCACCATACGCATTCCTTCACGAACAACCTTGTAGTTTTTTTCATCCTTGATAGTGATCGATGTTGAGTCTTTTGTTGTAGCCATTTCTTTCAATACGTGCGGATTGACCAACGTCCCACCGTTTGCCACAGCAGCGACAGCACGAACCATTTCAATCGGAGTTACCTGAAATCCATATTGCCCGATTGCGGTGTGATACGTATCCCCGACTCGCCATGGATCATTTGGAAACACTTTTTTCTTCCAATCAATACTCGGAATATTTCCAGCGAGTTCATTTGGTAAATCAATACCAGTTTTTTTATTTAATCCAAATTCTTTGGTGTACTTTTCTATATTATTAATTCCTAATCCTTTTTGATCTTTGAATCCCCCACCAATCTGATAAAAATACACGTTTGAAGAAACTGCCAATGCGTGACGCATATCAACATATCCATGAGCTTTGTTGTCTTTGAAGATAGTATCGTTGCCGGGTGAATATTTGTTTTCAATAACCAGTTGACCGGTACTCAAAATCGATTTGAATGGGTCGATAACATTCTCGTGCAATGCAGCGAGTGCAATGTACGGCTTCACAATCGAACCAGGAGTATAGACACCTGACACAACGCGATTGATAAACACTCGTCTACTATCTGTTATATAGTGATTTATTTTTTCACGATCTTCTCCGAGCGACAGTATTTCACTGTTGTATTCAGGATAACTTGTCAGAGCAAGAATCTCACCAGTTTGAATATTCATAATAACACCTCCACCACCACGATATCCTGACGCCTGTGCCAAATCTGCAATCCCTTGCTGTAATCCTTCTTGAACCTTTGCGTCAACCGTCAGAAGTAAATCTTTTCCTCGTTCAGGATTATTGATCATTTGTTCAGAATGAATATTTCCTTTGACATCTTTTTCAAATAACCGTGCACCGTTTTTACCTTCCAAAAACTTTCCATAGACTTTTTCAACCCCATCTTTACCAATGAAATTCTGTTGCCAAAAATTTCCTGAATCATCTTCTTGTGGATATGCAACATAACCGAGCAGATGAGCGAAGCCGGGCGTTTTTATGTACTTACGAATTGCAAACTGATCATCTTCCTTGAGTCGTTCATTCCATGCGAGTTCCACCATATTGCGATCATAAATAATTCCACGATCTGCAAAAATAGTTATTGATTGCAGACTATTTTTTTCACTCTTTGCAAAATACTCTTCACCTTTGATTATTTGCAAACTAAAAAGTTTGATACTAAAAACAACAACAATACAGGCAAAGAAAATAAGTACCGCCATGATTGAAGTATGATTGATTGGTTTTTCGAGACGTCCTTCGAACTGTTGTGTATTAAATTCAGGCAAGTTTTTTGAATCCAAAAATATTTCATCTGGAGCAATTTCTTGATATGTTCTTTTTTTTGAAAATGAAAAACGCATCATAGAATTTTTGGAATACGAATTTGAGATCTAAAGAACAAGAAGAAGAGAAATAAACCTATTCCGACTATTGAGTATTTCATTGAAATTACCGTGTTGGCATTGGTAAGTATGTCTGCCGAAAAACCGATAAGTAATCCGATATACCACTGCTCTTCCTGTAAAATAAAACCAGCTATATAAAGTAGACCAAAAATCCACCAAGGACCAGTGAAGAGCGTTATTATAAGAAGTATATAGAATATAACTTTTCTGAACATTATGGAGAGATTATAACATGAATACACCAACTGGTTATGAGCAGGTGTCGGTTATTGCTATTAAACAGAAAAGCGGGGGGGCCGGCGGGGGGGGCGCGGTTGGTTTTGGGGTGTTATTTTGTGTTTGGGGTGTAAAAAAATTATAAAAAAAAAATGAAAA
>CAYUGY010000001.1:51680-55457 GCA_964444515.1 uncultured Candidatus Saccharibacteria bacterium
ATTTTTTGGTTATTTTATAACATTAATACACCACTTTTTTTTGTGCTGTTGTGGGTTTTTGATATTAAACAGAACCGGGGCTACCCCTTGGGGTTCGCCGCTTTTCTTTCTGCGTATTTACTTCCTCTTGCCTATCAAAAATCGTAATACCAAAAAGAGTAACACCGCAATTGCTCCGTAGAAAAATAGTTTGTTTGAAAACAAAAACAACAACAAACCGATACCGTAATACTTCAAATATGCAAGCGGTTTTTTGAGTCCGTTTGAGTCTTTGAGCTCTTGGACACTACTGGCATGAGAAAAATCTTTTATCTTATTTTCATATGCAGTTGCATTAGTTGAAGTTGCCCCAGTCATATCAACTGCATCGGGAATTGTACTGGCAACAGTCCATAATTTTTTCATATCATCTGCAGTAAGCGGTACACCCATATCAGCTTTTGCTTCGGCTTGAGCTCGCTCAAGCGAATCACTTGTTTTTGTTCGGAATGAATCCAGTGAATTTAATGTATTTTCAACAATATTTTTTGCAGGATCATTGACCGATGTACTTGATGCACTTCCTGGAATAATTGGACTCTTGATAACAATCAAATCTTCGCCAGTTGCGGTATCTTCAAGTACGGCATTAATTTTCTTGCCTGCAGTATCGGTCATGACGGAATTTGAAACTGATGCAGAAATTTTGTGTGAACCACCGGACACTTTCCAATCAACAGAAACATCTTTGGTTGTTTTCGCACTAACAGAAACAGAACGTTTTCCAATCAACACACCGCCATCAAAAAATGATACGGTTGTCGTCAATGTGTTCCCTGATCCATTCCAAAGTAGTGTATAAATTTTGATTGTATCCCCTGCTTGTGGCTCATCTTTGCTATACCAAATATTTTTTTGGATAATACCAGCATTACTAAACTCAACCGCCGAAACAGTTGTGGTAATTCCCCACAAAAATAATATTGAAAGAAAAATCTTTGTAAATTTCATACTGTTATTATAACACTACGAAGCAAAAGTAAAGAAACCCAAAAGCACTGCAACAAAATTGAGAACAATATGCGTAATACTGATCAAGACAATATTCGGACGATAGAGATAGAGCGCAGCAAAACCAAGCCCACCAGCAAAAGCTAATGGCAACATAAGTGCGGGTTCTGGGTAAATAATATGGAGCAATGTAAACAAGGCAGCGTTTACCAAAACGACAGTCATTCGCGTTTCAAACAACTCTTTCAATTTTGGAATCAGAAACATTCGATATAACACTTCTTGTAATACTGAAAGCGGGATAAACAGCAACAAAAAACGTTCATTTCTCCACCAATTATTTTCTGGATGAAAACCAAATTCACGAGCAAAATGAAGTAGCCACCACAAACCAATAACAGTGAATAGAGAGTATAAAATAATAGTACCAATAGAATACCGTTTGAATAAACCGATTTTTACGGTATCCCATTTTTCACGTATCATAATAAAGACTGTAACAAGTGCAACAATAGCGAGTAATTGCACACGAAATTGTGCTGGAATAATATTCAAGTAAATCAACAACACAGGAAGTATAAATAAATATACGATTTGCAACAGTGCTTTATCTTTTGTTTTTTGATCAATTGGCATGATTGGATTATTGTACCACCTTGAAATCTTTTTTGACAAAAATAGCAGCTATGCTACGATAAGCGAGGAATAAATACATTAGAATATGTTAGCAAAAACACTACACGAACCAGTGACGGTAGGCATCATACTTCTTTTTTCGGGACTTCTTTTTTATCGAATATCGGTAAAAATAAAAAGTTTTAAAATCAACCGTGTTGCAAAAAAAATTTGCGATAAACTAAACGAAGGATTACTTATCGAACCAGCGATTGCTCAAGTTATTAAAACTAGTACTGCTTATTTTTGTTGTGACATAATAACAAGCACAGTGGATGTTATTCATATTCATATCGAGGGACTTGTAGAAGATACGAGTCATGATATTTATTTTGAAAAAGATGAATATCCGTTTGCCGACAAAAATAAAAATGAATGGTGCTTTAAAAAGCTAACAACAACCCTTCACAAAGAACATTACGACAAAATCACCACATAACAGTGGTGATTTTTTTATAAACAAAGTCTAACTAAACGGATTGTTTCGTAATCATATTTGCCTTTCAATAATTCAAACACTGGTTTGAGTGGACGTTGTCCACCGTCTTGCGTACCAAGTTTATGAAAAGCCATTGCAATCGTTTTGTATTTTGTTGGACCGAGGTCTTTCATCAACCGTTTGAGATAAAATGATGGATCCTCTTCTTTGAGTTTTTCCAAATGGTCCACTACGGTACCAATAGTTACATCACGTTCTTTGGCAATTTCCTGCACTGTCATTCCTGCTTCGAACAATTCACGGGTAATTTGAGTAGTTGGTTTTTTGACGGTCTTTTCTTTTTTGTTGCTGGTACGAGTAATGAAGTCGGTATGAGCGCGCGAAATTTCGTTCTCTTTCAGAGACGAAATTTCGCGCGCCACATCCTCCGACCGTATCTTAAACTGCTCATCAAAATAAACAACTTCATCATGCATCATATATGCCTGCTCTGAAATACCGAGGAGGTGCACCCCTTCGAGTGTTCGCAGTCGTGACAATGCCACATATCCCATTCCTGGCTCAAACACATCAGACAAATCCATCACCGCCCGATCAAGCGACATTCCCTGACTTTTGTGCACCGTAATAGCCCACGCAAGACGAAGTGGATACTGTATGATTTCGGCCTTTTTCTTGCCATCTTCTTCGATAGACCATGACTCTTGTGGAACAACGATAATTTCTCCCGTTCTTTTTTTGACTCGAATTTCACTTGCGGACAAGAAGATTACTTCCCCTTGTGTTCCGTTGACAAATTCTTTGTCGAAATTATTTTTGACAAACATTACTTGTGCACCAATTTTGAGTCGCAATACTTCTGGTGCCAAGCAACTTTTTTTTAACATCAAACACAAATTCGGATTTCCTCGCTCACTCATAACATACTCAAAAGAAGCGTCACCTATTTTTTGCAACTCGCGTTCATTTTCGGTATCAACGTTGATATTTTTTGCATACAATTTTGTCGTACCAATCACATCACTGTGTTCTACCATTCGTTCATGAAGAATCGCTTTGATGTCTCGGTCAACACGACGATCACGCATCGCATTCAACACATCGAGCAACATATCATCAGCTTGACGGTGTTGTTCGTGAATATAACAAATCGCCAAATCCAATTCTTTCCACGAACGACTGTGGTATGCAAAACTTGTTTTCTCTTCTTCAAATAATTGTGAATCAGCATCATTGTTTCTACGAGTAATCGGTGGTAGTTGGAAAAAGTCTCCAGAGAAAATAACCTGCATTCCACCAAATGGTAAATCAATCCCTTTAACTCTTCGAACAACTCGGTCAATCAAATCAATTCGAAAATCATGTAACATTGAAATTTCATCAATGATGAGCACCTGTGTTTCAAAAATCCGTTCTCGCAAATACCGACGTTCGCACAATGCATCAATATCATCTTCGTTCAAATAATCTTTGATTCCTATACCACTCCATGCATGAATCGTAATTCCTCCCATATGTGTCGAAGCAATACCAGTGGACGCAGTAATAGCCACTGGAATATGATGTTCTTCCAGCCATTTGATGTACTCACGTAGTACATACGTTTTACCAGCACCAGCGGCTCCGGTAATAAAAGCACTTCTGCCAGTCTTCAAAATAGTGAGTGCTTCTGC
>CAYUGY010000001.1:55502-62439 GCA_964444515.1 uncultured Candidatus Saccharibacteria bacterium
TGTCATATATTATTTTTGACCAACAAGTACCATATGTGTTGGTGGCCAAGGTAATTGATCTAAACCAGTTGGTGTTTCTTTATACAAAGCGACTGAACCTTCGAATCGATTTTTAACAATCCAATCACTAACATACAATCTTGTAGTACCTGCTTCATGGTTTGGATTTTCCACCAAAGAAAAACCGACGTCTTTTAGTGATTGTTTCCACTCTGAAAAACTCCAATAAGCAAATTCTTCATTAAGTTCACTATTCCAATTATCGATATAATCTTTCTTGGTCATAAACTCGACCGCATCTTTAAGTTTAGTGACTATATATTTTTTTCCATCTATTGATTCTTCACGATAAATAATCTTAGTATTATTATCCCTTTTTCCATTATCACGCATATCTTTCAGGTATTCTTCGGCAAAACGAATAAACCTACCGTAAGTAGAAAGCTGCGCCAGGTGATCATGAAGCTCTTGTTTGTTTTCACAAAACTTCAATGGTTCATCATTCGAACCATTAGTATCATTCGTCCACAAATAAACTTCCTGTTCTTTGTCTTCAGGACCCACTACATCACGAATAATAATACGTCCATGAGGTCGAGTTTGTGCATATTTTTTTTCCAAATAACCAACAAGTGATTCTCTTCTGTTTCCATATGACCAAAGTTCATGTGTTGTTGAATTACAAATAGTTGTATCGATAGTATTATCTGAAAAAATACGATCGAGCAAATTACGTTGATAAAAATGAACAAAAGCACCACCAAACAAACCAGCGCGCAACCGTTCCATACAACGAGCGGTAAATTCTGTTGTTAGTTCAATACCAATCAAATCAGAGTCGGGAAAATCATGAGCAAGTTTAACCAAAAGCGCACCATCTGCACAGCCCTCATCAACGATTTTACCCTCAACAATTGCATCTTTGATATCTTGATATTTCATATCGAGCAATGTATCGACTGCCATATCATGAGCATATGTATGATAATTACGATCAACGGTTAAACTACCAGTATCAGTGAGGAGAGGGTCACTCCATAGCGCAATAATTGTTTTTGGAATACTCGGGAAATCATTCCATAATTGTTTATTTGATTTTGAAAGCAATCCTTCAAGCACTTGATTATTATTCCAATCGGAAGGAGAAGAGACGAGCACCTTCAGTACATCAACAGGAGTTGGTGCATGTACCAATTCTTTTTGACTATCATACTCAGCAGCTAAAATTGTGTATCCAAGTAACTGATATTGCTTGATAAGTGCAGGAGTGGAACATAACACAATAGTATTCTCCGGTGTCATAGAAATACCGAGATCTATTTCGGCTTCCTTGATGCAGTATGAAGCGAACTTTTCATTCGGATTATAATGAGGTATACCTACAATACTATAAGAAATTCCGATTGACTCTTTATATATTCTGGCGAAACGATCGAGACCAATAGCTCTCTCATAAAAAGGAATTGGATTATATCTAGAATTTGATTGATTTGCAGATGTTACACCAAAGACAATATGTGAGATTTTATCATCAGGCAATGAGTACGAACCAAGACAATCAAGCTTACCTATCGGTAAACGAAGAATGTCCCATAAATATGATTCTTGAAACGAAGTGGTCAGCAGGTGCCGACCAGGAAAAAATAAATATGTCATAAAATCATTTTAACACAAAACAATTAGACACTGTGCACACTTGCGTGGACCTTACTAATTCTAGAGATCAACGGGAAACAAGCGAGTGTACACAGTCCTGCTAGAATAAATGGCAGATGAGTATTTAGTGGGTAGACCACCGTCGCAATCAACGGACCTGCTACCATTGAGAGTGACATAATAGATGTCGCAATACCAATATACTCCCCTGTCTTTTCACGATTGTAACTTGCAATCATATTCATGAAAACACTACGCAAGTTTCCTTGTCCGATAGTTGTAAAGATGAGCCCAATATAAAAGAAGAGTACCACTGGTGTAGCAGTCACAAAAATTCCCAATGAAAAGACGATCAACATCATACGTGCCAATTTTCGACTATTGTATTTGACCCACACTTTTTTGAATAAAAAGATTTGATTGATGAGCAATACGATTCCAACAAATGCCATCACCAGCCCGATTGTTTTTGGACTCATCGCAAAAACGCGATACATATAGAGTGAGAAAACTGATTGTTGCATTGCAATTGCAGTACCAAACAAAAAGAAAATACCGAACAATATTCGCATGTCTTTATTTTTGAAACCATCGATGATTGGTTTGATTGGATTTGCACTTACTCGATTGTGTACTTGTTTGTTTTTGTGAGTTTCTGGCAAGAAGAAATATGCAAGTACGGTATTTATACTTGCAAGAATTCCAACAAACCAAAATGGTGCAGTATGTCCGAGTGTTCCGATAAATCCGCCGAGTACTGGACCAATAATAAGTCCGATACCAAACATTGCACCGATGTATCCCATATTTGTCGCACGCTCTTTTTCGTCAGTTGCAATATCAGCCAATGCACTTTGCGCAGAAGAAATATTTCCCGCAGCAAGCCCATCAATAATACGTCCGAGAAACAATGCGAAAATACTTTTCGCTCCAGCAAACACCAACCATCCAATCGCACTACTTGCAATACTCAAAATGAGTACAGGGCGTCGTCCATATTTATCAGACAGAGCACCAAGAAACGGTGCTGAAATAAATGACAACAACGCATACACTGTAAACAATATAGTAACTACTGCATCACTGACACCGAATGACTGCACATAAAATGGCAATGTCGGAATAATTACCCCGATACCGATAATGTCGATAAAGACAGTGAAAAGAACGATTATTTTTATTTTAGACATTTTTTGCATAAAGATAATGATACCATAGAAAAAATTTATTTGACAATTAAATTTTTATAAGTTATTATATTTTCGGTTTGTTATTTATATGAAAAATGATTCACAAAGCATTTGAACACAAAAAAACTGATTCACCGGCACAAATTGTATATATGTTAAATGAATTGGAACAATTCTTTAGAATATATGACCCTATTATCGGACTTGATTTATATCTATTGTTTCGAAAGAAAAAATATGCAAAATGTGTATCTTTAGTAAAAAGAAAAATGGGTATAGAGAAGAAAGTAAGTGTAAAAGTATATTCAGATGAAAATTATGAAAAAACATTTGGAAAAGGCACGGCTGGTCATATCCAAATGAACAACCTTGAAATACGTTTACCCAAAAGTACGACCACTAGTTATCATAAGTTTATTCTTGCAATTGCCCATGAGTTGGCACATGTTGTATTGTATGAAATAAAACATCATTTCAAATATAGTGAAGTTGCAACTGACTTACTTCCATTTTTATTTGGTTTTGGAAAAATCTATGAGGTAGAGCGGTACAAAAATAGAGATGTCAAATTGGGATATCTTTCATTAAGCGACATGGAAGTTGCACTTGTACACCTTGAAACAAGGTACACGAAAAAGAGAAATGTTCTTGCGAAAATTTCTTATCGAATAAATCGATGGATTAGACTACTTGAGAAAAAGTAGTCTTTTTTTTATTTCAATATTAAAAAGGCCGGATTTTTTGCTTCGCAAAAATCCGGCCTTTAAATACAAACTATTTCTTCACAAAGGTGACAACAAGCACCTCACTTTGTGTGCCGATTCGTTGCGGTGGCCCCCAACTTCCAACACCACTTGTTGTATAAAAGGTACTACTACCTTCTGTTGATAATCCATATGCATGCTTTCCGTATATTTTTTTGACCAACAATGAGAACGGCCATGCTTGCCCATTGTGTGTATGTCCTGAGAATGCAAAGGTACTATTTGCATCAGTAATTGCAGATATACCAATTGGTATATGTTTGAGAACGATACTTGGTTCACTTTGTGAGAGTCCGGCAAGTCGGAATTGCGTCATTTGTGTATCGATATCACTTCCTGTATTGGTCGTATATGGCACACCGACAATCTGCATTCCAGCAACTCGCATCACACCTTCATCGTCCAAAATAGTGAAATTACCTTTTTTCAACGCAGCAACACTTTTGAGTAAATCAGCATACGCTTCATGATTTCCGCTGACGAAATATTTTCCAAGTGGAGGAACAATCGTATCGTAAGCCGTAACAAATTGATCCATATCATCAATCGGTCCATCAAAGAAATCTCCCGCCATAAAAATCGCATCAGGAGTAAGTGATGCAATCAGCTGTGCATCTTTTCGTGCCTTACTTTGCGTGTGAATGAATCCGTAGTGTGTATCAGCAAAAAAGACTGCGCGCTTCCCTTCCCATGTTGCAGGTAAATTAGCAACAGGAATTGTTTGATACATCACCTTGGTGTCGAATCCATGATACACACCGTACACATTGATACCGATTGCAACGAACAATACTCCGACAGACCACCACAGATTCCAAAACGGAACGATTTTCAAAAGCAGTACACACAAGAGTGTTGCAAAAAACAACCACAAAATCATTCCAAGCCAAATAGTAGAAACAACATAGAACGATGCGGTGATCTTGTTTTGTACAACACGCAACAAAATCATACTAGCAGTAAACGAAATTGAAAGAACAAATAGTACTGCACCGAAAACTACTTTGTGTCGTGCCAAATAAGCTATTTGTTCAACCCAAAAACGAAACAGTACGTAATGCACAAACAAAAGCACTGCTTGAGTAAAAGTTGCAACAATAACAAATCCTGCCATAGATTAGAGAACGAGGAACAACATAATAATTGCTCCGAGCAATGCAAGGTTCTTTTGGAATCCAATTGATTCATTCATCTTGTGCATTGGATCAGCTGCCTTCCAAAATTGGTGCATCATAAAAGTTGTTGGGATCAAGAAGAGTGCGAGTAACAGCAATGCAATTTTGACATAGACAAAGAGTACAACCCCCAAGCCACCAAGAAGCAACATGATACCTGAAAGTACCACCATCAACTTTGGAGACGGAACTCCTTTTGATTGTGCATAACCAGCCATTCCTGCAAGATTTTTGAAATGTTTGTATCCTGACAAAACAAAAAATCCACCAAACAATACGCGCCCAATAATAAATAGTGTCATCATCATAAAATAAATTGAATAAACTTGTATGGCACTATTATAGCACAATCGATCCATTGAATTTGAGGCCTTCTTTTTTGAGTAAGGCAATTTTGGCAGATTGACCACCTCGATTGTATTCACCAACGGTCATATCACTTTTGATGACCCGATGACACGGTACCGTCAAATCATAATTATTTTTCATTAGCGTACCGACGGCACGAGCAGCACCTGGACTACCAGCCTTTTCGGCAACTTGTTTGTAGGTAAGCACTGTTCCTTTGGGAATCTTCCGTACAACACTCAATACTTTTTCTTTAAAGCTTTTCATAGACAACTATTTTGTCAAAAAATGTTGATTATAATTTTTGATCAACGGAATAACATAGTCAAGCAAATTATCAATTGTTTCAAATTGCAAAAATCCATATTTTTCACAAACGATATCAACGTTCCCCTTTCTCCAAAAACCTTCTGGACAAACAACAAGCAATTTACCACTTTGAGCAAATAACCCCATTTCAAGTAAGGAAATTGGTGATTTTGTTTCTCTATCAAAATACAAAATAATGTAATCACTTTTTGCTAGTGAGTCGAGTTCCCATTCAACCTGTTTTTTAAACTCTGGATTTTCTTTTACTTGCAACCAAGTACTGTCCCAATCATCACGTCGAGGATTCAATAAGAGTACTTCTTCTGGCTGAAGTTTATCAGCAACATATTCTTGCCATTCTTCAGCCGTACCCATCTCAATACTTCCTGCAAGAAATATCTTTAGGTTATTTGATTCGGGTATTTTTTGTGGAGCTTTGATGTGAATCATATGCTGTTCATTATACTTGATAAATAATTTCTGAAATAGCTTTGTTTCCGTTTATAACACCTACTTTTTGCAATCGCCCAATAATGGTTGTTATCTCTTTTTCATTGATAGAACTATCTTGTGCCCACACAACAGATTCGTACCACACAGCAACATCTTCTGATTTTAAACCATACCGCCCAGCAATAATATTTACAGAATCAGGAAGTGCTCTAAATTCTTGTGCAGTCTTATAAATGACCGCGAGAAATTTTTGCAATATATCAGTATGTCCATCTATAAATTTTGTTGACGCAGCAATCACAAAACATGGCCATGGGGTCGGACATTCTCCGATCCGTCTGAATGTACCGTCGTCAACTTTTGGTTTAGTGGTAAATTTTTCCCACAAAAATAAATCTGCCATATTGTTTGTAAGCACATCAGCTGCGCCCGCTAGATTATTGGCAATGACAAACTGATCCTCAGTAATAGTAAGTCCGCGATTTTCGGCATCTACCAACGCCATCAAATGAGAACCTGAGCCCAATCTACTGACAGCGTATTTTTTACCAACCATATCATCAGTACTTTTTATACGAGAATCTGCACCAGTATGAATTCCCCAGATAAGCGGCGATGTCACGTACCACGATATGATTTTTGAATGATTATCGTTGATAATCGAAGCAATGATACTCTCTGTCAAAATAACTGCTACATCGATGACATCAGCATCCATATCACGTGCCAACGGACTACTACCAGATAGATAATCAGTCCACTCCAGATCAATTCCCGCCTGTTCAAAATACCCATGCTCCTTGGCATAATGCCACAAGATATTGAAATGTTCTGGTACACCCCCGACTCTGATTTTTGTAGACATATATATGATTCCTCGTAAGGCAATTATAGTAATACCTTATTATGTGTATATTATACACTATCTAAAAATCTACACAATAGAAAAGCGGGGGGATAGAAAATTAAGGCGCGTTTGGTATTTTTTTTTTTTTATTCTTTTTGTGTAACAAATTGGTTTTTGTTAATTTTTTTTGCGGGG
>CAYUGY010000001.1:62449-64922 GCA_964444515.1 uncultured Candidatus Saccharibacteria bacterium
ATTCGGAAGTGATACACGTCTGGGTATAGGTGTGGGTGATTCTAATAAAATTTCATTTGCATTATTTTTAGGTGCCAATACTGTAAATTCTATCTACACGAGTAATAATATTATTTCTTCTTTTTCGCTACAACTTTCTTTGTTGCAACTTTTTTGGCCGGAGCTTTTACTTCTTTCTTGGCTGGAGTTTTTACTGCAACCTTAGTTACTGCTTTGACTTTTGTCTCTGCAACTTTTGCTACGGGAGCCTTTGCTACAACAGGAGCAGTTTTTGGTTGAGACATTTTTTCAATCGCACTGATCAAACGGTCAAGCTTTGTACTAATTTCTGACAATGCTTTTTTTGTTTCGCCGTTATCTGATGCAGGTTTTGCAAAAGATGGTCGTGATTCAAAACCACCACCGAATCCTGCACTTGGTGCACGCTTCTCAAATTTCTTTTCAAATTTGTTACCAAAATCTCTTTTTGGACCACGATCACCTCCTTGTCCTCCTTCTCTTTTTGCACCGAAACAATCGTTACAAAAAACTGGTTTGTCACCATTTGGACGGAACGGAACTTCACATGTTTTGCCACACTCAGCACAAGTTGCTTTGTGCATAACGACATCTCTATCTCCTCCTCGATCACCACCTCTGTCTCCGCCGAAACTTTTCCCGCCGAAACTTGGACGACCTCCACGATCACCACCTCTAAAACCTCCTTCTCTTTTACCTCCTTGGAATTTTCCCATATGTATTATTTAACTTTTTTATAAAATAGCACTTACGCAAACGTACGTACTATAAAATTAAACCGCTTCGCGGCGGTTTAATTATCTGTCTTATGAAAGATGAGCAGAAACGAGCTTTGTCATTTCGAACATACTTACTTCAGCTTTTCCACCAAACACTTTTTTCAAATTTTCGTCAGCAACAATGTTACGCTTGTTTGTTGGATTTTGTAAATCGTGCTTTTTGATGTACACCCAGATTGCTTTAACTACTTCTGAGCGAGGCATTGGACCTTTTCCAACGACAGCTGCCAATTCAGGACTAATAGTCATAGGTTTCATAAATGCAGAGTTAACCTTTTTTTCTGTTGCCATAATTTTTTTTAAATATATCTCTATTCCTCTAAAACAGAGGCTCTGGATACGATTACATTATAATAGGATTGATTATACCACATATAGACCCATAATGACTAGCTTTTCCCTCGAGAATTATATAAAACGCAACTTATACGATATACTATACAAATGGAAGATGAAGACGAAATAATCATAACAAAAGACGCGCACGGTGCAATTTTGGCAAACGGTGATAGTGTAACCATCATCAAAGACCTCAAAGTCAAAGGAAGTTCTCTTGTTCTCAAGCAAGGTACCAAGATCAAAAACATCAAATTGACTGATGACGAAGAATTGATTGAGTGTAACGCAGACGGCATCAAAGGACTTGTCCTTCGAACTGAATTTTTGAAAAAATTAAACCAATAAAGGTTCACCGATACAGAGCATCGATGTGTTGAACCTATATTTCGTCTTCGACTCGGACGACGTGAAAGTGACAACACTTTCACTCGCTCCTCGCTCGACGAAATAAAAAACCGCACACTGTGCGGTTTTTTATATTAGTGAGCTCCTCCGTGACCAAACTCTTCATCTTCAACATCTGCCATTGCGTCGGCTTTTGTTTGATGTAGTCGTCCATCGATGTGATTTGGTGGTGTGTAGATTGTATACAGGTTCATTGGTGTGTCCCCGGTGTTTACGAGATTGTGCTCTACTCCAGCTGGTACAACCACTGAGATACCGTCTGCGAGTTCGTATTCTTTGTCGTCGATATGAGCAGTACCAGTTCCTGATTCGACACGGAAGAACTGATCAACGTTTGGATGTACCTCAACTCCGATATCTTCACCTGGGAGTAATGTCATCAAAACTACTTGTAAAAATTGACTGGTATATACCACTTTTCTAAAAGCAGTATTTTCCAATGTGTCATGTTCAATATTTGCGTGATATAGTGTTTTCATCCGGTAGTGAATAATGGCTTTATATGTTCCGCCAGTTATAATAATTAATTTAATAAAATATGTTTAGTTTGTTAATTAAAACAATATACTGTTTCCGTGTTGTACACATATGGCTAAACCATTATCTACTACCGGATTCATACTTCTAGTATATAGCAAAAAGCTTACTTATCAAATGAAGCAATGTATTCAAAATGAGCCTTCGAAACAGGGCCAACAGAAAGCCTACTACCGGTCTGCGTAATAAATATTCCAGCAAGTTTCGGATCAATTTTGATATCAGCAAGTGTCACCGGATGTTTGAACTTTCTAACAAATGCCATATCGACACAGTACCAAATCGGTTTATCTGTGGTGGCTTTGGGTTCATAGTGATCATCTTTTTTGTCGAACTGACTTTCGTCAGGATGTGACTTGCTTGCAACCTTGGCGATACCGTACACACCCGTCGGA
>CAYUGY010000002.1:0-13006 GCA_964444515.1 uncultured Candidatus Saccharibacteria bacterium
TTTGCAATGATGGGGTGGCAGGTTCGAGTCCTGTAGGGTCCACAAACTAAAAATCCGTCTCCTGACGGATTTTTAGTTTGCAATCTTTTATTCAAAAGATTGCATTATTTGCGGAGCAAATAATTGGACCCTAAGCAAATGTGTGGGACACATTTGCGACAGGACTCGAAGCCCGATTGGGATTTTTTATGAGCTGTGTGAAATAAAAAATCCAATTGGGGTACTGGGTCTGTAAGACCCGAGTCCTGTAACCACAAAAGAGTCGCGGGCGAGTCCTGCTTTGAACACATTGCGCCTATTTTCTGTTTCGTAGAACTCAACATAGAAAATTGCTTTGCATCGGAGAAAAATCAAAGCAGGTTGATTTTTCTAGGACTCGAAGCCTGTTTGAGATATTTTTGGAGCAATTGCGAACAAAAATATCCAAACACGGGTACTGCCCCTGTAAGGGGAGAGTCCTGTTTTTAAATTTACTGCCTTATATTGACTTTATACTATAAATATAGTATTATTATGCTCGGTATTCACAAAAAAATATATACAAAGTAATGAAAAACAAAAGTCACACAATAGCACTTTTCCCAATTCTAATTGCCTTAAACGAATTTTATGACAAAGGTATTGCTCTTCAGCCGATATCAGAAAAATCCTATGATCAAATGCTTGCCATTGGATTAATGGAGGAAGCTCTAAAAATCAAGTACTCAGATGAACAAATCAAAAGTTGTATTTCTGCGGATGTAAATGAATTAAATTCATTATTGAAGGAGCATGGTTTCGATATTCGATTAGATGAATTTGGTTCAACAGATTTAGGAGTAGTAACAATCATGGATCTAGTCGGTAGGTGGTTGGAACAAGGAGTACATGTATTCCTTGAATATGAGAATGAAAAGTATCCTGCTATAAAAATTAAAAGCGGTGCAAGTATCATTGATGTTAATGGAAAAGAGACGTTGTTGATACGAACAAGAGATGGATTAATGGTTTTTATTGAAAAAACAAACGAAGAAAAATCTGGTATGGATCTTTTTCGTCATATTTTACAACAAAGTAACTTATTAGATCTTTCGGAAAAACCATGCGACGCCATTATTCCAATGGTTGATATCGATGAGCAACCAGATATTAGTTGGCTTATCGGCATGAAATCCACTACCGGTGATTTTACTATCAATCAAGCTCTTCAACAAAACAAACTGAAGATTACAGTTGATGGTATTCACGCAGAAAGTGCAGTAACTATGGGTATAAGAAAAGGTGTCAGTGTTGACGAACGTTCGCAATTTATTATTGATGGACCGTTTAATCTCTGGATTACCTATGGCGATCCAGAGAACAAGTACTTTCCTTTGTTTGGGGCTCACATAGCTCCGGATACCTGGAAAACATCGAAATAAAGTATTTACACTTTAAACTCCCATTTTATATATGTTATATATGGGAGTATTTTTTTTACAAAAAGAAAAACCGCTATGGTGAAGGCGGTTTTATTTTTGTTATGTTGTTAAGATATCCGGGGTATTCTTCAGGACTATTTTCATATTCTTTTTTTGCAATAAAATTACCTAAAACAACACTGATCAAGTTGAAAACAAACATTCTCCAGAGAATTGCCCATAACGTATCTCCTGGTTCTCCTGGTATGTTAAATAATGTGTATAACGAGAAAATAAAAGAGGCCCAAGAAACAAAATTGATTCTTTTTAGAATAAGAATCAATACTGGATATTCTTTGATTAAATCTTGCTCTTTTATATATTCTGTTATTCCATAAAGACGGAGCCGATAAGCACTAATGATACAGGATAATAAATAAAGAATCATAGTGGTTACTGAAAAAAATTGTAACCAATATTTTTCGTCGTTACCAACTCGTTTTCTGTCAAACAGAAAAAAATAGATTAAGGTGAGGGTAGATAGTAAAACTACTATTTTGAGTAACCAAAATACCTTGTGTGATATTTGCCACTTTCGGATAATTTCTTTCACTTGTGCTGTTATATTATATTTCCTTCTGGACTATATCATCTCAAGATGTTTTTGACAATATCAATATTTGTGTTATATATAAAGCAACTCAATAACCGGCAGGAGTATAAATAGAGCCGGCTGTTCTTCATAAATAAATAATTAAATAAAATGGAAACCTCCAAAACAAATCTAGGTAAACGGTTTTTTGTAGCCATTATGCCTTGGTGTGGTATTACCACCCCAAATTCTGTGATTGTCAGTGAAACAATTGCCAAATCTTCAGTTTTTAATTCAGTAGAAATCAGGAAGATTTTATTCAATATTAATCATCATGAGCAAAAACTGTGTCATCCGAACGATCTCCCAAATATTAGTGAGATTGAGAATGAAAAATTATGTCAAACTCTCGATGAGGACGGTGTCATTCGTATTGGTCAAACAATCAATTACAATGATGTTTTGATTGCAAAAATTTCAAACAAAGACGCAATGCTTCTTGATGCTAATGAAAAATTACAGGCTTCTATTTTCGGGCAAGTTGTTACAAATGAATCAGAGAAAATGCCTTTTCGTGACACAGCTGTAGTTGTCGATACTGAAAAGAGAGAAAATTCTGTAGTTGTGTATGTGGCAATCAAAAGATCTCTTTGTGTTGGAGATGTATTGCTTGATAAAAAAGGCAATGAAATAGTCGTTGTTGATATTATCAAAGAAGACAAATTTCCAAAATTAAAAAATCACGACGCAAAAATAGAAATGATCGTGACACCAGGTTCTTTGATTGAAGAATCATTCAAATCTTATTTTTCTAAAACAGAAGAAGGGGGCTGGAATGATCTTACTATTACTTATTCATTAGAAAATCCAGGCTTTGCTCTTGTTACACCGAAAAAGAAATGGCGTAAAAGTAAAAAATGGGAAAATCGAAATGAAGTAGCGATGGTTGGTAATTTATCTTTAATCAAAAAAGAACAATTGTCTGAACAAAAAATATGCAGTTTTGGTATTTCTGAAATTTCAAAAATTAATCAGCAGGTCTTAGGTGGTTTAAAAATTAATCAAAATTTCTTAGTTTTATTAAAAAACAAAGGATTGATTGAGAATTTACGAGAATTTATGTCAGTTAAATCTGATGACAAAAAGTCACACATGGTTGCATTAAAAGCAATAATACGTGGTACAGATTTTCCTACAGAAATGAATCCTTTTTCTTTTGAAAAATTGAAAGTAATTTTACAAGCTCTTTGTTTTGATATTAAAACAGAAAGCAATGAAATAAAAATACTTCCAATCGACACCACCAATTTCGACTATTCTTTTGGTGAAATATCTAATCCAGATCCTTTCAACTACAAGAAAAACATTTATGAGGATGGTGGAATATTGGATCAAAAGATTTTTGGTCCAGTCAAAGACTATGTATGTGAGTGTGGAAGATATAAAGGAATAGAATACAATGGTGTAATTTGTCCTAGTTGTGGTGTTAAGCTCTTATCAAAAGACGAAAGGTTTGAAAGATTTGGCCATATAAAATTGGAACTACCAATGATTAATCCATTTTTTCAAAATGAATGCGATAAATTTACAAAAGAATTTTATCATTTTGTAAATATAGAGGAAGAATATGAAAAACTAGAAAAAGCTGTTGGAGAATTTTCAATGTCAGATTATGTTGCAAATTATATCAAAGAAAATTTGAAGGTACCATATTTATTGCAATATCTTCCAGTCATTCCTGCAGGACACCGTCCTTTTTTCAGACATTCTGATGGAGTTTTTCATACAAGTGATTTAAATGATTTATATAGAAGAGTGATAATTAGAAATAATCGCTTAAAAAGATTAATGGAAATCAAGGCTCCAAATGTAATCCTTGTAAATGAAGCAATAATGCTACAAGAAGGAATAAACTCTTTATTTTTTGGAAAAAATGAAATGAAAGGGTTGGTTCAACATTTTTCTGAAACAAACGAGTTGCTTTTTAATAAAAAAGTTTCTTATGTGGCAAAAGGTGTTGTTGTTCCTGATCTAAGTTTAGCTGTTGATGAATGTTCAATTCCAAGAAAAATTGCACTTAATCTATTTGAGCCATTGATTTTTCGTGAATTAATGAAAAAAAGAAAGGAGACTTTCAAAAATTATTTAGACTCTGCAGAGGAGATAGGCATAGACCCCATTGCTTCAACTTTCAAAAAAGCATCGGAGTACGTAAAAAAACAAGATCAAATTGCAATTGATTTTTTACCAGAAGTCTCAAAAGATTCTTTTGTTCTGATTTCTTCCGGTAAACAAACTGAAGTCTTCGGATTCAAGTCAGTTATTTCAGAAGACGAAGTTATAAGACTTCATCCAGACGCAATAGACTGCTTAGGTATTAATCTTTCATCAAATAGATATGTAAATGTTTATCTGCCGCTATCAATTAAGGCTCAAAAAGAAGCGTCTGATATACTTTTTTCTTCTGAAGAAACATGCATACGACAACCCGTGTCCCTTAATTCAGCTTTTCAATTGAACATGAAAGATTTGTGTGAAATTACACAAGGGAATAAAAGTGGAAATATTCCATTTACCGAATTCGATTCCGTTTTATTTAATAAAATCTAAACAAAAAAAGCACCACTGGTGCTTTTATTTTTTATTACGAAACAATTTATACATAGGAACAGCAATTGAGACGATCAGAATGATTCCCATTACAGGTAACATAACCTGATCAATATCAGGAATAAGATGTCCGAAGAAAAAACCAAGTGAAATAATTATGACTGACCACGCAATAGAACCAAAAATGCTGTAGACATAAAAGTGACGTTTTGGCATTTTGACGATACCTGCAAGTACTGGAGCAAAGGTTCTCACAACAGGAATAAAACGTGAGAACAGAATGGTTCTGTTTCCGTATCGATCAAAAAAGAGTTTGGTACGTTCTATGTTTTTCTTGTTCCATAGAAAGTTGTCTCGCATTGTTTCAAATTTTTTATAAAAAAAAGTACCAAGCAAATATCCGACTGTACCACCAAGGAAAGAACTAATAACTACCACTATCATGAGTATCGGTACTGGTAAATATCCTTCCGATGCCAAAATCCCAGCAGAAAAGAGCAATGTGTCTCCTGGTAAGAAGAACAAAAAAAGTCCAGATTCAAAAAAAATAATGAGTGCAATTCCAACTAATCCAAATACGGTAATAAGTTCATTGAGTGACATATGTGATTATCATAACACGACGACCATCTTTTTATGACGAAATGTAGTAAATTTGGGTAAAAAAATCCTGTCATTGCGACAGGATTTGTACTTTTTCATACTGAATTAATCTAATTTCGCCATTTTTGAAATGAGCATTCAATAAATCATTTTTATTGATTTTGTCACTTGCTAAAAAATGACCGACAAGATTAATGATTACTTCATGTCCAACAATAGCAAAACAAGGAGTGGTAACTGTTTGAGCGATAATTTCTTCTGTTGCATAGCAACATTGTTCATAAAAATTAGTGATCGCTGTTTGTGTATCATCTTTTTTATGAACTCGCGACCAGACCGAACGAATCACCTCAGCGTTGTGGTCTTGTAAAAAATTTTTTACTGCCACAAAAGAGTTTTGTTCGATCGGGGTATACAAACCTGATACCGGTTGTCTTTTTACTTTTGGCCAAAGAATTTTTGCTGTCTGTTCACTTCTTTTTGTGTTCGAATGAAAAACAATTTGAGGTGTGTTTTCCTTAAGTAGTCTGTGGTGAAGCTGATATAAAACTTCTTTCGATTGTTCGGTCAGAAAACGATCTGTATCCAATCCTTCTGATACTGATTGACCCGAGCGTACTAAATAAATGTTGGTACCCATACTTAATATATGTAGTTATTTTCCAAAAACACTGTACCACACGCTTCATTTTTCGTAAACATTACTGTATACTCTAGTACTATGAACAAGCGAACGAAAATTATTGCAACAATTGGTCCCGCATCTCGACCAGAAAAAATCCTCACTGAATTAGCCAAAAACGGTATGAATGTCTGTCGTATCAATATGAGTCATGGCTCACACGACGAACACAAAGAAACATTTATAAACAAAAAAGCTGTTGAAGAAAAAACAGGTATGTGGATCGCAACACTTGTCGATCTCTGTGGCCCAAAGATTCGTATCGGAGATTTTGCAACAGGCTCAATTGAACTCAAAAAAGGACAAGATTTTATTCTCACGACAACTGATTGTATTGGTGACAACACTCGTGTCTTCGTCAATTACCCAACACTTGAAGATGAAGTTATCAAAGGACAAGAAATCCTTCTCTATGACGGCAAGATTCGCTTGGTAGTAACGACCGTCAAAGGAAGTGATGTTCACGCAAAAGTGCTTATTGGTGGTGAACTCAAAAGTAAACGTGGTATCAATATTCCAAATGCCAATCTTTCAATCAAGGCATTGACCGCAAAAGACAAAAAAGACGCACTCTGGGGTATCGAACAAGGTGCTGATTATTTTGCACTTTCTTTTGTACGTAAACCAAGTGATATTACAGACCTAAAAAAACTACTCATTAAACACAGCTCTCAAGCTGGAATTATTGCCAAAATTGAAACACCTGAAGCAGTAGCTTGTATTGATGAAATTATCGCACTCTCAGACGGTATCATGGTTGCTCGTGGAGACTTGGCGGTTGAGATTGGTCCGGAAAAAGTACCGTATGTGCAAAAAATGATTATCAAAAAGTGTAATGAAGTTGGTAAACCAGTGATTACTGCAACACAAATGTTGGACAGTATGATTCACAACCAAGTTCCAACTCGTGCTGAAGTTTCTGATGTTGCCAATGCGATTATCGACGGAACAGACGCGGTAATGCTTTCTGAAGAAACAGCACTCGGAGAATTTCCAATTGAAACAGTTAAAATGATGGCTGATGTTGCAAGAGAAGCAGAGGAACACATAACAACACACCGTCGATATAAAGTGCATAATAATAGTATTGTCGATTCAGTATCTTCTTCTGTTGTGCACAATGCGGAAGACGTGGGAGCTAAAGCGATCGTCGTTCTAACCGAAACAGGGTTTACTGCACGTGTAATTTCTCGATACCGACCAACACAACCAGTGATCGCTCTTTCACCATATGATTTTCGTTGTCGACAAATAGTATTGTCTGCTGGATGTGAACCATACATTATGAAGCCGGTGCAATATGTAGCTCAAGCAACAGATCAAATCAAGGCACTACTCGTCAAAGAAAAAATAGCAAAGAAAGGTGATAGGGTTATTATTTCCGCTGGTGTGCCAATCGGAGTTGTTGGTTCAACCAATATGATGATGGTTATTACTATCTAAATATGAAAAAAGTTTTACACTTTTTTCTCTGAGCTGAGTGATATAATGAAAAGGTCGGACCTTTTATAATTTCACACGCACAAGCGTCAGTGTATATGATAAACATTATTATCAAGGCAACTAATATGGAGCTTACTAGTGCTATCGAAGACTATGTTCATCGTCGAATGCAGTCATTATTGAAATTTATAAAAACTACGCCGATTTTTCACATTGAAATCGGAAAATCTACCAATCATCATCGTCACGGAGAAATTTTCTTTGCTGAAGGAGAGACAACGATAGACGGCAAAAAATACTTTGCCCGAGCTGAAGCTGAAAATCTCTATACCGCCGTCGATGAATTGCAAGCTGAGCTTAACAAAGAACTTTCAACTAAAAAAGGTAAGACCCGCACACTCTTTATCAGAGGAGCGCAAAAGATCAAGAATATAATGAAAGGACTACCGATAGTTGGTAAACGTTTTAGATAGATATCATAAAAAAACCTGAACTAACTAGATTCAGGTTTTTTTGACAAATATTTTTTAAAATGTTATTATTTTTGTGGATTTCAAAATACATACTTGAGTAACATGGATAAAATAAATGAATTTACATACCAAAAAGATGGACTAATAATTTTATTTGAAGAAGAAAATATCAGCAATGAACTTCCAAAAAAATATTCTTTTAAAATTAAAGACAACGATGAGTTGTCAGAAAAAATTTTTAAAGCAGTAAAAAATAAGACAGTTCCGTTTAAAGGTATTTTTTATTGCGCTAGAGCCATCTTTGCACTCATAGAAGAAAACATTTTTGATCCATTGATAGACCATGCTGTTTCAAATGAATTATTCGAAAAGTATCAGATGATGCATGAAAAGTCTCCCGAATTTATCGTCAAAAATATTTCAGAAGACTCAAGCAAGCCGATGTTTTTGGTAACACTCAATCACAACGAGGCAATCTTTGCTGCACAATCACGAGCAGTGAGTGATGCAAAAGCTCGAGCACTCAAAGTTTTTTTTGAAGAAACACTGTCTATGTGACAGTGTTTTTATTTTGCCATTTATGTACTTTTTCCAGATTTAATGGTATATTGAACGTTCAATAATTTTTACGAAACATTTATCTATGCAAATTCGAAACATCGCAATTATCGCCCACGTTGACCACGGCAAAACAACTCTGACAGATGAGTTGATGAAGCAATGTGGAATGAACGACGGCTCAGTCTCAATGGACTCAAACGATCTTGAAAAAGAACGTGGTATTACTATTTATTCAAAAAATACCTCAGTTAATTACAAAGGTACAAAAATCAACATCGTTGACACACCGGGTCACGCGGACTTCGGTTCTGAAGTTGAACGTGTGCTTCGTTCTATCGACTCTGTGCTCTTGCTTGTCGATGCACAAGAAGGCCCAATGCCACAAACTCGTTTCGTATTGAAAAAATCTCTTGAACTTGGTTTGAAACCAATCGTTGTAGTCAACAAAATTGACAAACCAGCCGCTAATCCAGCAAAAGTACACGAAGAAGTACTTGAGTTATTCTTGGAACTTGGTGCCAATGAAGACCAAATCGATTTTAAAACAATCTACGCTATCGGACGTGAAGGTGTTGCTATGCGTGATCCAAAAGATGAACGCAAAGACCTAACTCCACTCCTTGATATGATCTTGGAAGAAGTTCCACTTGCAACCAAGGACGCAGACAAATCTGGTGTCGCTCAAATATTCAACCTCGGATATGACAACTTCTTGGGACGTCTCGCTATTGTGCGTGTCTATCAAGGATCTATCAAAACAGGAACTGTCATCACTATCAAAAAAGCATCAGGCGAAGCTCGAACAGTGCGCATCACTAAGCTCTTTTCTTTCGAAGGAATTGCTCGTAAAGAAGTTGCTGAACTTGGTTCAGGTGATATCGGAGTGATCGCAGGTATTGCGGACGCATATATCGGAGAAACAGTTGGTTCCGAAGGAGATTTCGAACCATTGCCAGCAATTGCGGTGGATGAACCAACTATCTCGCTTGATTTCTTGGTGAACGATTCTCCATTTGCAGGACGTGAAGGTAAATACGTGACTGGACGACAAATCCGTGAACGTCTTGAACGTGAACTTGAAATCAACGTTGGACTCAAAGTTGATTTTGATAGTGGAGATTACTACAAAGTATCTGGACGTGGAGAATTGCATGTAGCTGTGCTTTGTGAAAATATGCGTCGTGAAGGATACGAACTCCAAGTTTCTCAACCAAAAGTTATTATCAAAGAAGAAGGTAATAAAAAACTAGAACCGTACGAAGAAGTTACTATCGATGTACCAACTGAATACTCAGGAGCTGTTATTGAAACACTGACAAAACGTCGCGGTTTGATTACAAACATGCAAGAAAAAGATGGTATCACTCGCGTCTTGATGGAAATGCCAACTCGCGGACTCCTTGGATATCGTGGTGCATTCGTTATTGATACAAAAGGTGAAGGAATTATCTCTGCTCGTGTTCTTGAATTCCGTGAATACGCTGGTGAAATCAAAAAACGAGATGTTGGAAGTATGACTTCTATGATTTCAGGTAAAATCGCTGGTTATGCATTGTGGAACCTCCAAGATCGCGGAATTCTCTATGTTGGTCACGGTGAAGAAGTATACGAAGGAATGGTTATCGGAAACACCTCAAAGGGTGATGAAATGTCAGTAAACCCCGTCAAAGGAAAGAACCTGACAAACGTGCGTTCATCTGGAAACGATGAAGCAATCACCTTGAAACCTGCATTTACATTGACTATCGAACGAGGTCTTGAAGTGATGGCAGAGGATGAATACCTCGAAATCACTCCAAAATCTGTTCGTCTCCGAAAGAAATATCTGACCGAAACAGAACGAAGTAAGAATGGAAAGAAGTAGTTGAACAAATTAAAACACACAAAAAGAGGCGAAACCCAAAGGGTTTCGCCTCTTTTTGTGGTCTAATTGTACCCACTAGACACGTTCAACTAAGTATGATAGTATAATAACAATTACAAATATAAACAATAGCATTAAAAATCTAAAACTATGGCACAAATATCATTCAAGCCAAAACAAGTAACTAAAAAAATTCTGTCAGGACTACAAGAACGAGCGTACGATGTCATTCACAATCGTTTCGGTCTTGGTGAAGACGCAATTCCAAAAACACTCGAATCTATCGGACAAACATACGGTATTACTCGTGAACGTGTTCGTCAGATTGAAAATGCAGCACTTAATACAATCCGCAAATCAGATGCTTTCAAAAGTGAAGAGGCTGTTTTTTCTGAACTCAAAGAATTGATGAACTCTCATGGAAAAGTAGTAAACGAAGAAGTCTTTTTGAATGCTATTGCAAAAGACAAACTTTCTCAAAACCACATTCACCTCTACATGGTATTGCACGATGCATTTACTAAACACAAAGAAGATGATGAATTCGCTACTCGTTGGAGTGTTGATGATAAAACAACAGAAAAGGTTCACACCTCATTGAAAGAACTCTACAAATCACTTTCTGACGATGAGTTGATTGCTGAAGCTGATATTGTCAACAAATTTATTCTCGCAATGAAAACATTGAATGAAGAATACGCAAACGAAGAATTTGCAAAGCGTTGGTTAACTATCTCTAAAAAAATTGGTAAAAATCCAATGGGAGAATGGGGATCAACAGATTCTTCAAATGTGAAGACTCGTGGAATCAAAGACTATGCATACCTCGTTATGCGCAAACACGGTTCTCCAATGCACTTCAAAGAAGTTGCAGGTGCAATCTCTACTACCTTTGGTAAAAAGACACACATTGCAACTTGTCACAATGAATTGATCAAAGATGCCCGTTTCGTACTCGTTGGACGCGGAGTATACGCACTCAAAGAGTGGGGATACAAACCAGGTGTTGTTCGTGATGTGATCAAAGAATTGATCAAGAAGAACGGTCCAATGTCAAAAGAAGACATCATTGATGCAGTTATGAAAGAACGTTACTTGAAGAAAAATACTATTTTGGTAAATCTCCAAAATCCAAAATACTTCAAGAAAAACAAAAGCGGACTATATATGTCAGCTTAAAGTATAAGCTGTTAGCATAAGAAGAAGTACGGACAACAGGTTCGTGCTTTTTCTTTTTCCTCATACTTTTTCCTTATACTTCTTTTTGTTTTTTGTTATAATCAAATAACAATGAAATCTCAAACAAAAAACAAAAAAACTGCATATCGCGGGGATGTCATGACTATATTTATTTTAATAATCGGAATTGTGCTGTTTGCATTCATGGCTGGTTATTTAAAAACACATTCAATTTCACTCTTCTCAGGTTTTGGTACACCACAAACAACTACTCCTGTTAAAAAAAACAATTCTATCAATAGCGGTCTTTCTCAAGAAGAACTCGATCGTGCAACAAGATACAATCAATCAAACTGTGGATTAGTCATCACTAACCCATACCTTGGTGCACCTGTTTCGTTTCCGCTTAATTTCACCGGTTATACAAGTGGTTGTGGATGGGGAAGTGTAAATAATACAGTAGGAGAAGTACAAGTTTTTGATGGTAATGGTAGACCGCTCTCTGCTCCGTATGATCTTGCTTCAGCTAATAACAATGAGGCAAATGGTTATTCGTATTTCTCTCAACCAATTACCACTTTTCGAACACCAGACACATCATCAGGTTATTTACTTATCAAAAGCGTTGTCTCAGGAGAAGTCACACAAATTCCTGTTGCCTTTCAATAAACATGGATTTCATTATTTTACAAAACATATTTAATATTCTTTCAGACACTGCGTTTATTTGGGCACCAGTATTATTGACGATGATCGCTTTTCGTTTATGGATGTGGTACATCAACGAAGAATTTTTGGATGGACTTAAATGGACAGTACTTGAGATTCGAATCCCTGCTGAAGTTATGAAGTCTCCTGCTGCAATGGAGCTCGTATTCATAAATGCGCTCTATCAAACTGGTGGTTATGGTGACTGGAAATCAAAATACTGGGACGGCAATCTTCCTTTGTGGTTTTCCCTCGAAATAGCCTCTATTGAGGGTTCTGTCTATTTCTTTATTCGTACACCACAAAAATTCAAGTCAATTATTGAATCATCAATCTTTGCTCAATATCCAAAAGCTGAGATTAACGAAGTTGCAGATTATACTACAAGCGTTCCTGATTATAAAAAAGATAGTGAAATAAATGTGTGGGGAGCTGAGTACAAACTTGAAAAAGCTGATGCTTGGCCTATCAAAACATATGTTGACTACGGTCTAGACAAGGCTGTTGGTACCCTCGAAGAAGAGCAACGTATCGACCCAATTACACCGTTTATAGAATTTCTTGGTACATTAGGGCGTGGTGAACAAGCCTGGTTTCAAATAATTGTTCGTCCAGCAAACTGGGCAAGGTATGTTATTGAAGAAGAAGACAAAGACAACCCAGGAAAAACAAAAACTTCTGTAAAAAAATGGCAAGATCACGTCAAAAAAGAAATAACTGATTTCAAAAAGAAATTTGAAGGTAAGGACGGTAAGCCAGACAAACCAATGAGTGATTTAGAAAAAAACCAACTCAAAGCAATGGAAAGGAGTCTGACTAAATACGGATTTGATGCTGGTATTCGTGCTGTTTATGTAGCCAATAAAGATAACTTTGATAAAGGAAAATCGGATGCTTTTGTTAGTTCTTTAC
>CAYUGY010000002.1:13016-20423 GCA_964444515.1 uncultured Candidatus Saccharibacteria bacterium
TTACGGCAATACAACTCTATTGAATTTAACGCACTCAAGGGGATGGGGATGGGACCGTATGATTCAAAATTCAAAGATATATTTGGTGGTAAATTCAAAGAGAATATCGATGCGGGAAATAAAAAATATATCCTCTCTTCTTACAAGAACAGATCGTGGTTTTACCCAAGATTTAATTATTCAGATTTCTTTTCGTTATCTCAAATGTTGAATAAACCAAAAATCAAAGATATGATTGTCTTGAATACAGAAGAATTGGCTACGCTATATCACTTCCCGGGACGCGTCTCAGAAACTCCATCATTTGGACGTATTACTTCAAAAAAATCAGAAGCACCGGTCAATTTGCCCATCTAATTTATACAGCAACATTATATGTTCAGAAAATCTTTCATACTCCTTTTACTTATGTGTGGAGCATTCGCAAGTTTGTTGCTTGTGACTGCACCAGGTAAAAATTTCCCAACGAATTATACATTTGTTGTTGAAAAAGGTGATTCACTCAAAAGTATTTCATTGCGATTACTTGATGAGCACATCATCCGTTCGCGAACACTCTTTGAGTTTTTTGTGATTCTTGATGGTGGCGACAAAACCATCAACGAAGGAGATTATTTGTTTGAAAAACCAATTCCAATTTATGAAATAGCTGCTCGCTTTTCAAAAAATCAATTCGGACTCTCAAGAGAAAAGATTACCATTCCAGAAGGATATACCAACGTTCAAATTACTGAAACATTTGCAAACAAACTTCCACACTTCAACAAAGAACATTTCTTGACACAAGTAAATGGACGAGAAGGCTATTTATTCCCAGATACATATCTCATCTTTGCTTCTCGAGATGAAAATTATGTCCTTGAAAAAATAAACAAGAATTACGAAAAGAAACTTGCTCCGCTTCGTGAACAGATCAAGCAAAGCGGTCATTCTGAAAAAGAAATTATTATTATGGCATCATTAGTTGAAAAAGAGGCGAGCGGGGACAAAGACAGAGCAATTATTGCTGGTATTTTATGGAATCGAATCCGCAAAAACATTCCATTGCAAGTAGATGCACCGTTTGCGTATTTGCTCGGCAAAGACAGCAGTGAACTTACGTTGAGTGATTTGAAAATGGATTCACCATTCAACACTTACACCCACAAAGGATTACCACCAGCACCAATAGGCAACCCGGGATTACTTGCAATCAAAGCAGTACTCAATCCAGAACAATCAGACTATCTCTTCTATCTTCATGCACCAGACGGCACCGTCTACTATGCAAAAACATTTGCAGAACACGTGAAGAATAAGAAATATTTAAAATAATTACTGTAATCAAATTATATGAAAGACCAAAACCTCGCATTTATAGATATTGAAACAACCGGACTCAATCCCGACAAACATGAAATTATAGAAATCGGGTACGTTATTGCTTCACAAAAATGGAACGGATCAAAATGTGAATTGACCCACCTAGATGAAGGAGTGCTCAAAATCAAACCAGAACGAATTCACGACGCAGACCCACAAGCACTTCGCGTCAACGGTTATGACCCAAGCGAATGGGTATTTGCCTATACGTTGAAAGAAGCAATGCAAATCTTTGCCACAAAAACAAAATCTTGTATCTTTGTTGCCCACAATACTTGTTTTGATTACGGCTTCATCGACAAAGCGTTCAGAGACACGATGATTCGCAATGAAATGCATTATCACAAGCTCGATACGCTTTCAATGTCATTTGCTAAGCTTGGTTTTGATAATACGATTGACCGATACTCATTGAAGAACTTGTGCGATCACTATGGTATCAAAAATGAAAACGCTCACACTGCGTTGGCGGATACGAAAGCACTATACGAGGTCTATCAAAAGATGATGTAATAAAATTGATTAAATTCTAATAAATAATTGGCAAAACAAAAACCGTATTAAGCGGTTTTTGTTTTTCTGAAGAAAATATCAGGAGCGAAGAATACACATACGGCAATCATCATTAATGATGTGCCAAGTCCCGGATAGTTTTTCTCAAGTGCTAAGTTTTCAAATGTTGCAATTATTGCGGCAATTTTTATATTTTTTTCATTTATTTAAAAGATAGATTTGATGCTAAGATTTTTTATTTATTGACAATAATGATATAATACGTTAAATTAAATCCGGATTAATGACCTATTCGAAATGAAAGATGGACACCTGTATCAAAAAGATTACTGGCTATTGAGGGCAAGTGTTAAAGGCACTCTTGTAATAATAGTAGTTTGTATTTTAGGAATGATGTTCGGCGATAGTATTGGAGCTGTGACCGGACAATTGATAGGAGTAGCGGCAACTGAAATAGAAACACATTCGATTTTGACCGAAGTGAAGTCTTTCGGATGGACTCTCTATTTGTCACCCGTTGTTCTGTTTATGATTTTCTTTGCTGGTTTAAATTACTTGCAATATGAATGTAAAGACGGAACATTCACTATTCCATACAAAAGAGACTATGACGGAAACCTGGTCAAAAAAGAACAGGTTACATCAAAAGAAACGAGAGAATCTTGCTATCACCGAACCCAAGATAGAGTACGGACTCATCAAGGAATTCATTGCGGTAATTGCGGAAAAAGATTTTAAGAAAGCACGTAATGTGCTTTTTATTTTTCATTGACAAAATACTAATAATATGATAATATTTTAATAGGATTTTACTTTTAGTTTAGTGATATGAGTAAGCAAATTTTGTTTATTTCTATCACTAAATTAAACAACATACTCATGACTAGTTCTTTTCAACTCAAAAACGGCACCCAAGTTGGAGCCAAATTTTTTCTCGGATTTTCTTTTATACTTACAGGTATCGCACTTATATACACAATGTGGTTCAGTGAATGCCCGAAGCCTTTCTCAGGTGATGGATTCATGAATGCTATGTATCTTAAATCGGCTATGTGGGTAGTAACAGGAATTATCACCCCATTAATTTTCAAACCCTCCATCAGGCAATCAATGGTGGGTGGGTTAATTCTGATTGTGCTGACATCACTGTTATTTTATGCACATTCGTTACTATAAAATTCCGAGACAAACAAAAAAGCTATTTAATAAATAGCTTTTTATTTTTTATGTTATATTTATTTTATGAATCCCGTACGAAATCGCGGTCACGGTTTCAATGAGGAATATCATTATTTTTTACTAAACAATTATTTTAATAGTAGGATTTCGGTTTTTTTATAATGACCGCGACCTATTTCGTTCGGGATGAAAAAAGGTTCGAAAGTTTTTGTTGGAATGTCAGGCGGAGTTGATTCGTCTGTTTCTGCATACCTCCTCAAAAAAGCTGGGTGCGATGTTACTGGTGTTTTTATTCGTACCTGGCAACCAGACTTCATCGAATGTACTTGGAAAGATGAACGACGTGACGCTATACGAGCCTGTGCGCATTTGGATATACCATATCTCGAATGTGATGGCGAAGACGCGTATAAGCACGGTGTAGCCGATTATATGATAGAAGAATATAGGAATGGTCGCACACCAAATCCTGATGTCATGTGCAATCGCGAAGTAAAGTTCGGCATCTTTTGGCAATTTGCAAAAGAACATGGAGCAGACTTCATTGCGACTGGCCACTACGCGGGGAACAAAGACAACGTACTCATCAAAGGAATTGATCCTGCAAAAGATCAGTCATATTTCCTTTGGACACTCGACAAACAAGATTTGAAACACACCTTGTTTCCAATCGGTCATTTAGAAAAAACTGAAGTCCGTAAAATCGCCAAACAAATCGGACTTCCACAGGCAACCAAGAAAGATTCACAAGGAGTTTGTTTCTTGGGACCACTTGATATGAAAGAGTTCTTGAAAGAATATATCCCAGAAGCTCGCGGAAAAGTATTGCTTGCCCGACCGAATGGTTTAGGGAATGAACCTTTAAAAGAAATCGGATATCACGACGGCGCCGTTTTTTATACACTCGGTGAACGCCACGGATTTACCATTACCGACAAAACACCGAACGATAGTGCGTACTATATCGTTGCCAAAAATCTTGATGAAAACACATTGACCGTCTCAACCAATACGGAAAATCACACAACATTCGAACAAACAACTTTTCATGTAGAAAAAACCAATTGGAACATGGTTATAGATGAGAAAAAAACCTATGAAGCTCAAATTCGTTATCATGGAGAATTCTTGAAATGCCACGTAGACCCACATACAAATATCGTGACATTCAAAAAACCGATTCTTGTATCAAGCGGACAATCGATTGTTGTCTATGATGGGGAATTGTGTGTTGGTGGAGGTATAGTCAGATAATTAAATTAATTATATTTGACAAAATATAGCAGTATATTGTATATTGCGAATGGAGTTTTAAACAATATAATAATGAAAAAATTAGAGATTTTTTATTTTTTAACAATCTTATTTATTTTAAGTGGGTGTGACGGGTGCACCAAAACAAAACAAGAATCTTCAGCTATCTTATTTGAAGAAGCAACGATTGTTGATGTAATTTACACACCTTCTACGCACGACACAAAACTTGGATTAACAATGATGAAACTTGGTCCTGTTGGAATAGGTTTTGACGGAAACACTGGAATCAGAATGGGAGGAGGATTACAAGTAAGCAGTGTAAATGTTCCAGAAAAATTTGATGTTATTTTCAAATGTCAGCATGGAAAATTCATTGTGAACGGAAAAGAAAGATATGACAAATTTGAAAAACACATAGGCAAAACAGTTATTGTTAACTATCGTGAAATTTACAAAACCACCTATCAGGAAAAAGATGGAAAAGATTCAATAATTGAACGAGTTCTTATGAGCTATGATTTTATCGATGCTACTATCAAATAAATTTCCTAATTTCTCAGAAATAAGAATACTATCTGTCAATTTAACAATTGGCAGATTTTTTTATGTTATAATATTACTCATATGGAATCCCGTTAGAAATCGCGACTGCGATTTACTAAAAAGAGGGATGTATTTTATTAGATATAATTTAAATTAGGATTTCGGCTCAATTATTTAATGACCGCGACCTATTTCTAACGGGATGGAACAAATTTTTGATGCACAAACAATTACTTTTATTACCAAACTCTCTTTAGCAATGCTCTTTGGAATGGTTATCGGCACAGAACGTCTCCTTGCTCACAAAACAGCCGGCATGCGCACCTACGCACTCATTTCAATGGGATCAGCACTCTTTATTATCATTTCGATTCTAGTTTCTGCTCAATATGTAGGAATTGTAAACTTCGATCCACTTCGTCTCGCTGCACAAGTAGTCGCTGCGACTGGATTCTTGGGTGCAGGGCTTATCTTTGTCAAAAATGGTAGTGTGACCGGATTCACTACATCAACTGGCCTTTGGGTTTCAGCTGCAATCGGCGTAGCCACTGGTTTTGGTCTGTACAAACTCGCGTTTGTTGCCACTATGCTCGTCCTCTTCATTTTCATAGCATTGTGGTTCATTGAACAACGACTCAAGAAAACAGCTTTCTTTGAAAACAATCTTCCGACAGAATAAGAAATAAAAAGTCGCCAATGGCGACTTTTTATTTTACCCATTTTTCGTTATACTCAGCACATATGAAAAAAATGCAAACCACCTGGAATATGGAACTTTTGTATAAAAATGCAAAAAGTCCGGAAATAGAAAAAGATTTGAGTCTTATCGAAAAAACATGTATTGATTTCGAAAAGAAATACAAAGGCAAAGATTTTACTGAAACACCGGAAAAACTAGCAAAAGCAATTGCAGACTATATGACATTGAATGACATTCTTAGTTCTGCCAAGGCGTGGTGGTATTTTGCACTACGCAACGACATTGAAACAGGCAATGAATCAATTCAAGCTAGTAAAACAAAACACTCAAATCGCATCACTGAGGCAAGTAATAAAACAACTTTTTTTGTTTTAGCTATTGGTGCAATTCCCAAGGAAAAACAGAACGTATTTCTTTCGCACAAAGCACTTGCTTCATATGAATATTATCTAAAAAAGATTTGGAAAAGAGCTGCTCATTTTCTGTCTGAAAAAGAAGAACAATTAGAAAATCTTCTAGGAAAAACGAGTTACGATATGTGGGTAGATGGACAAGAAAAACTTCTTTCTTCACAAACAATTACACATAAGAAACAAGTATTACCAATATCAAAAGCATTATCAATTCTTTCTACTCTTCCTAAAAAGGAACGTGATATTTTGTCTGGGAAGATAAATACGACACTCAAAAATATTAGTCATTTTGCCGAAGCAGAAATCAATGCTGTCTATACCTACAAAATGATTATGGACAAGCAACGTGGTTATGCAAAGCCATATAGCGCAACTGTTTTATCGTACGAAAACGAAGAAGCTTCAGTTGAAGCGTTGATTGCAGTAGTTACCAAATATTTCTCTTTGAGTAAACGCTTTTATCAACTCCATGCAAAATTGCTTGGACAAAAAAGTCTCACTATGGCAGACCGTGGAGCAAAAATTGGAACTATTACAAAAAAGTTTTCATTCGATGAATGTGTAAAAATCGTAATTGATAATTTTGAAGCGGTTGATCCGCAATATAGCGATTTATTTAAATCATATTTAGAAAACGGACAAATTGATGTTTATCCTAAAAAGGGTAAGCGAGGTGGCGCGTATTGTTGGGGAGCAGGGACTTTGCCGACATACGTCTTACTGAATCATACGGATGATATTCGTTCACTTGAAACACTAGCACACGAAATGGGTCATGCAATTCACACTGAAATGAGTAAATCGCAACCGATTCAATATCGCAAATATTCTACAGCCACAGCGGAAGTCGCAAGTACCTTCTTCGAACAACTAGTTGCTGATTCTGTTATGGATATGCTTCCCAAAAAAGACCAGCTTATTTTGCTCCACAACAAGATCATGAACGACATCAGTACTATTTTCCGACAAGTAGCGTGTTTCAACTTTGAATTGGATCTACACACTCAAATTCGCAAAGAAGGTGAAATTTCAAAAGAAACTATTGCAAAATTATTAGCTAAAAATCTCAAAGCCTACACCGGACCTGCAATGGAAGTAACGGAAGACGACGGATACTTCTTTGTAACATGGTCTCATATCCGCAGATTTTTCTATGTCTATTCTTATGCATACGGACAATTGATTAGTCGTGCATTGTTTGAAAAATACAAACAAGACAAGACATTCGGTAAAAAGGTAAAACAATTCCTCTCTGCCGGCAAATCAATGAGCCCTGAAGATATTTTCAAATCAATCTCTGATATTGAAAAAATGTTAGGCGAAGCGGTTAACCCATTAATTGAAGTAATTCGAAATTATTTGGTGACAAGTGGTTATTCTATGAATCTATTCAATAGTTTTTACGATAAAAATATCGAGATTACAAACCTTAAATATTTT
>CAYUGY010000002.1:20433-34751 GCA_964444515.1 uncultured Candidatus Saccharibacteria bacterium
ATTTTCAAATCAATCGGTATCGACACCAGTGATCCAACATTCTTTGAAACAGGGCTTTTGAGCATCAAGAAGGATATTGATTTACTTGAAAAATTAGCCAAAGAAACAGGAAGAATTTAACAAAAAGAGCGGCAATTAAAAATTGCCGCTCTTTTTGTTTTATCTAGAAACTAGTCACTAGAAACTAGAACCTCTTTTTGCTATAATCTGATAACTATGCAATCAAATGAAATCCGCCAACGGTTCCTCGCTTTTTTTGAAAAACGTGGTCACAACATAATTCCGTCAGCTTCGCTCGTACCTGAAAATGATCCTTCAGTACTTTTCAATACGGCCGGAATGCAACCACTCGTACCATATTTGATGGGAGCAAAACACCCAATGGGAACTCGCATTGCCGATGTGCAGAAATGCGTCCGTACTGGCGACCTCGATGATATTGGCGACAATCGTCACTTTTCATTTTTCGAAATGATGGGGAACTGGTCACTCGGAGACTCGAAGAGTCCTGACGGTATTGGAACGGGCTATTTCAAAGAAGATGCGATCAAATGGTCTTACGAATTTTTAATTAACCCGACCGAAGGTTTAGGGCTAGATAAAGATAGATTGTACGTCACGATTTTCGAAGGTGATGAAAATGCGCCATTTGATCAAGAGTCAAAAAACATTTGGATGAGCTTGGGAATTCCTGAACATCGCATCTATGCACTTCCTGCAGATGACAACTGGTGGAGTCCTGGTGACAACGGCCCGTGTGGCCCGTGCTCTGAAATGTTTTATGATACCCGCCTGAATGACGCAGTCGGGCAGGTGACAGGACCTATCGGCAACCTTTCAAAAGAAGGGTTTATTGAAGCGGTACAAAAAGAAGATATTATCGAAATCTGGAACGATGTCTTTATGGAATACGAGAAAAAAGATGGCAAAGTCATCGGCAAACTCGCACAAAAAAATGTGGACACTGGTGCAGGTCTTGAGCGTATTACTGCGGTAATGCAAGGTAAGAAAACTGCGTATGATACGGATTTATTTGAAAAAATTATTAAATATATTTCTGATAATTCGTCGGATGAAAACGTTTCCACTCGAAGCATGAGAATTGTTGCGGATCACCTTAGAACTTCTTTGTTCTTAGTGGCAGATGGTGTCACTCCATCAAATAAAGATAGAGGGTACATTGTTCGTCGTCTTATCCGTCGAGCAATGATTCAATCACAAAAACTTAATCTTAAAAAAGAAAACATTGTTGCAATTTTAGGTTTTTTTGTAAGTAATTATGTTTCTCTTTATGAAGAAGTTACTAGAGTACATGTTATTTCTACAATACTTGATGAGGTTGATAAATTTTCAAAAACACTAGAATCTGGTTTGAAAGAATTCGAAAAAGGAGTTGATCCATTCATTCTCGCAACAACCTACGGTTTTCCAATCGAACTGACAGAAGAATTAGCAAAAGAAAAGGGAATGACTATCGACCGAGTGAAGTTCGACAAAGAAATGGACGAACACAAAAAACTTTCTCAAAGTGCATCAGCTGGCATGTTCAAAGGTGGACTTGCAAATACCAATGAACAAACAACCAAACTGCACACTGCTCACCACTTGCTCCTCAAAGCATTACAAGAAGTCTTAGGACCAAGTGTTCACCAAAGAGGTTCAAATATTACCGAAGAACGTCTGCGTATCGACTTTTCTTTTGATCGCAAGATGACTGACGAAGAAAAGGCTCGAGTTGAAACAATCGTAAACGAACAGATTCAAAAAGGAATGAATGTTGTTCGCCGTGAATTACCACTCGAAAAAGCCAAAAGTATCGGTGCTGAAATGGAATTTGGTGCAAAATATCCAGAAGTCGTATCTGTGTACTTCGTCGAAGATGAAAACGGTAATGTATTCTCAAAAGAATTCTGCGGAGGTCCACACGTGACCAACACCAAAGAAATCGGTCATTTCAAAATAGGCAAAGAAGAAGCCGTTGCTCAAGGTATCCGTCGTATCAAAGCAACCATTGAGTAATATTGCATTTAAAAAGAAAAATAATATACTTAATCTATATGAAAGACATTGAAACAGGAGCGTAATAAAAAAAGAAACCTCGACCAATTGGTCGAGGTTTTTGTTTAGATATATTTTTTATTAACTAAACATAAAATTTCTTGTCGTTTTTGCTCTTCTTCTTTTGCTGTTTTTTGAGCTTCTTTTTCTTCTCTTTCTTTTTGTTTTATTTTCTCTTCTTGTCTTTTGTTATAAGCAACAATATCTTCTTGTAGTGTTGATTGTATCTCTTCACGTAACCGTTTTAGTTCTAGTGACTTAATCTTTTCTTCGTTCGGATCATGTTCGCCTTTTGTTACAATAACGAGATACTTAACATCTTCTTTGTCTGGATGTTCTGGAACAAGCCAATGTTTTTTTATAAAACCAAGAGAACGGTATTTATAAGGATGATTTCCATATAATCCAAGCCATCCAATAAAAACAAAAATACAAGCTATTACACTTGATGCTGCCGCAATACAGCTATCGATTTCTTGTTTTTTATAGTGCGTATTCAAAAGAATGCGCAAATATATCGATCCAATGACATAAAAAAAACAAATTAGAAACAATCTGCCAAAATCTCCGTCGTCAAGATTCCAATAATTTTCTACAAGTTCATCATTATTAAAATCATCGTATAATTTGTTCATTTTTCTTGCTTGCTTTTTTTTCTTGAAAAAAGATATCCTGCAATGATAGCTCCGATTGTAAAAAAAAGATATACAATTACATCTAATTCAGTCAATGGAAATAGAAGTTTGGTAATAGGTAAAAACAGAACAGGACAAAGCATCAGAAGTAGTGCCCAAACAGGAGCGGTCATTTTATTTTTCATGTACAAGTATTTTTATTCCAAAACAAATCTATACTTTAATAAATATAATGTCAATTTTTTCTACACAGATAATTATCCATTAGTCATTGGTTGCCAGTCATTATATAATTGTTCTATATGTCGTGGTTCAAATCAAAAAACAATTCAAAAACAGTTGCACTGTTTGATATTGGTAGTGGAGACGTTGCTATCGGTATTGCAAAAGTATTTGATGATGTACAAATTCCACCACTTTTACTCTATACACACCGTCAACCAATTCCGATAGATGAGGAACTAGATTTCGATATGTTCATCAAAGGAATGATACAATCCCTTGAACGCGCTAGTGAAAAAATCCACGATGCAAAAATCGGAAAAATTGATGAAGTTCGTTGTTTTCTCGGTTCACCATGGTTTGCTTCACAAACTCGTACTATTGAATACCAAAAAACCATTCCATTCACAGTAACCAAAAACATTCTTGATGACCTAGTCAACAAAGAAGTCGCGCTTTTTTCAAAAACCGACATGTTGAAATACGCGAGCTCAGAAAAAATGGCTATGATTGAAACAGTGACCATCAACTGCAAACTCAACGGATATGAAGTTGGTTCGCCGTATCAAAAAAACATCACAACACTCTCTATTGACCTCTTTTTGAGCATGGGACCTGAAGCAATTCTGGATCAAATACGAGACATTATTCATAAATATATTCATGTGCCGGCAAATGCCTTTAGATTTCACACAAGCATCTTTTCTGAATACGTCCTTCTTCGTGACCTGTTTGTTCACAACGAAAATTACATGATCGTAAATATTGATGGAGAGATTACTGACATTTCTTTTATCAAAAACAACGTTCTTTATGAAAGTGTTTCGTTTCCAATCGGCAAAAACGCTCTTATCCGAGCAATTGCCGAAGGAAATGGTGGTATCAAATCTGCCGGTTCATTACTCGCAGGATATATTTCTGGTCATCTAGAAAACACGATACACAACAAAATAGAACAAGCCCTTACTGGTGTTCGAACCGAATGGCTAGCACTTTTCAGTAAATCACTAACCGGACTCGCTGCACACCGATCACTTCCATCAACCGTTTTCCTTATTACCGAGGATCAAGTAACCAATTGGTTCACTGATGCAATCAAACGCGAAGAATTTTCTCAATATATGTTGAGCGACAAACGCTTTTCTGTTGTTGCACTTTCTGCTCCATCAATCAACGAATATTGTACTTTCAAAGAAGGTGTCAGTATTCACCAATATGATTTGATTACTCATTTATTGTACGTATCACGCCACGGCAACAAATAATATGAAAAAATTACTCGAAGACATTGTGCGACCAGAACACGAAATACATGTAGATGGAGGACACACACATCCATCTCTTTCGCATGAAATAATTCAAACAATTGGAAGAGACAAAATCCTCACTCCAGAGAAAAAACGAATTTCTCCACGCTTTTTTGTTTGGATGACTGTTGTACTACTACTAATCTGGTCAGTTATTGCTGTACTGCACTCGTTTCGTGAAGCAGTTATTACCATAGATCCTTTTACTCAAAAGTTTGATTTGAAAGACGCACTCTTTGCTGGTCAAAAAGGTGGTAGCGGGGAAGAATTAACATATGAAATCATTACGATCAAAAACGAAGTGAGTACAACACTCGAAGGGGTCAAAAACACCGCAAACACTGCAACCTTTGCCAAAGGAGCAATAACTTTTACCAACACAGACACAAAACAAAAAATCACCCTTGCACAAGGAACCACTTTTGTAGATATCACCGGCAATGAATACGAGCTTACAAGCAAGCTCGTTGTTCCTGTTGCCAAAAAAACCAAAACAGACACCGTTCCGAGTAAGGCAAATGGCACCATCAAAGCAAAAGAGGTTGGCTCAAAATATAACGCAGAAAATCTCTCAATGACTTTCAAAGATACTCGTCTACAAAAAACCACACTAACGCTCAGTCCAGTGACAATGAAAGACGGCAAAGATAGTGGTGCATATCAAGTAACTGGTGATGTGCTACAAAACACCTATACAGAACTCAACCAGAAACTTCGGGAAAAACTCTACATCCAAGCTCAGGCGCAACTTCCAGAAGGTTTTATTATTTTCAGAAACGGTGGCACATACACGTTCAGCAATTTCAATCCAGTTGTTACCGGAGCGGAACAAAACGTACCAGTGGTTCTTCAAGGACAAGCCTCTTTCCTTATTTTTGAAAGAAAAAATCTCGAAAAAACAATCGCCAGCTCACTCGGCATCAAAGATGATGCGAGTACCTATATGATTCCCAAACTCGCAGATCTTGATATCAAGTACCTACAAACATCAGACCTCACAAACGCAACAGTCACAGTGTCAGGTGGAGGACTGATTATTTGGAGAATCGATGACAGGAATATCAAACAAAAGATACTTGCTGTACCCAAAAATAACATTAGCGATATTCTCAAAGAAGTTAAGTCTATTGCAAACATCGATATCAATATGACACCGTTTTGGGAACAAAATCTACCCGATAAAAGCGACAAAATAACCATAATTGTCAATAATCCTATTGACTCGTCTCAGTAATTTTGTTACACTCTTTCCACAACTGTTCATGAGCAATAAAGATGAGATTATTTCTAAAGGAATCGTAACAGAAGCGTTACCTAATACGCTTTTTAGGATTGAGTGTGATGGCAAAGAAGTGCTCGCATACCTTTCTGGTAAGATGCGTATGCATCGTATCAAGGTTCTTGTCGGAGATAATGTCGAAGTCGTCCTCGATCCTTACGGCGGAAAAGGAAGGGTTGTAAAAAGATTATAAATAGTGTATAGTTTATTCCTATCTGGAAAACCGTCGATTTGTATGGTTTCCCGTTAATATTTTATTATGAAAATCAAAGCTTCAGTAAAAAAGATTTGTGCGAAATGTAAGATGGTCAAAAGAGCTGGCCACCTGCATATTATCTGTGCAAATCCGAAGCATAAACAAAAACAATAATTCTTATGCGTATCGTCGGTATTACCATCCCAAATGAAAAGCGTCTCGAAATCGGCCTAACTGTCGTCTACGGTATTGGACGTCCACTAGCACACACAATCTTGGATCAAGCTAAGGTTGCTTATGGAACAAAAGCAAAAGATCTCACTATTGACGAAGAAAATACACTTCGTAAATTGATCGAAGAATTGAAAATCGAAGGAAACCTAAAGCGTGAAATTTCTGCAAACATCAAACGTTTGAAGGATATCAAAGCATATCGCGGTGTTCGCCATATGAAGAAACTTCCTGTTCGTGGACAACGAACAAAAACAAACTCTCGTACTGTTCGCGGTAATGTGAGAAAGACAATGTCGAGTGGACGAAGAAAAGAATCTAAAACATAATTTTTAATACTATGGGAAAAAAACGTATACCAACAAAAAAAGGTGGAACTGATGCTGTAAAAGGTAGTAGTAATCGCACACCAAAAAAGAAGATTGCTGAAGGAACTCTTCACATTGAAGCTTCTTTCAACAACACAAACGTCGTTGTTACTGACAAAAACGGTAACGCAGTATTTTCATCTTCTGCTGGAGCACTTGGCTTCAAAGGTGCAAAAAAGGGTACTCCTTTTGCAGCCTCAAAAGTAGGTGAAGTATTGGGCGAAAAGTCAGCTGCACTCGGCATCAAATCTGTTGATGTTGTAGTCAAAGGTGTCGGTTCAGGTCGCGAACCAACAATTCGTGCTTTTATGGGATTTGGTATTGATATCACTGCAATTCGTGACATCACTCCTGTACCGCATAATGGTCCGAAACCTAAGAAACCTCGTCGAGTATAATAATCAATCATTTATATGGGAACTCAAACTAAAAAATATAAAATTTGTCGAAGACTTGGTGCTGGTGTATATGAAAAATGCCAAACACAAAAGTTTGCATTGTCTCAAGCAAAACGAGGCAAGAGTGATAAGCGTCCAAAAGCGCCTTCTGCATACGGTCTACAATTGATCGAAAAACAAAAGACTCGTTTTTCTTATGGTATTTCAGAACGTCAATTGAGTAACTACGTGAAGGAAGCTTCAAAGTCTCGTGATGTTTCTCCTGCAGACAAACTATACGAAATCCTAGAACGTCGTCTCGACAACGTTGTATACCGTCTTGGTATCGCAGGAACACGTGCACTTGCTCGTCAAATCGTTGCTCACGGACACATCTTTGTAAACGGAAAGCGTTTGAAGATTCCAGCATATATCGTTACAGCAAATGATGTAATCACTATTGCTCCATCTTCACAAAAGAGTCCACTCTTCTCTAACATAGAAACAAAAGTGAAAAGTTACACCTGGCCGAATTGGTTACAGTTTGATCCTCAAGCTGTAAAAGCAACCGTTACAGGTGTGCCAAAAAATACTGAAGGATACATGAATCTCAATACCGTACTCGAGTTTTATAGTCGATAGTTTATTATTCGCTTTTTAAATCACACGTATATGTTTGATCATTCAATAAAACTTCCATCACAACCACGCGTTGCTCTCGAAGAGGGAAACAAGGGTATTTACGAAATAGACGGCTTGTATCCAGGATACGGTCACACTATTGGTAATTCATTGCGCCGTATTATACTTTCATCACTTCCAGGGTACGCTGTTACTTCTGTCAAAATCGATGGAGTAAGTCACGAATTCTCTTCAATTGACGGTGTCAAAGAAGATGTTATCAACTTGTTGTTGAACTTGAAATTTGTTCGTTTCGCAGTTACTGGAGACGAAGCTCAAATCGTTACACTTTCAGTCAAAGGACCAAAAATCGTTACTGGACGTGATATCGTTTGTGGTGGACAAGTAGAAGTTGCAAACCCTGATCAATACATTTGTGAATTGACTGGCAAAACAAACCTTTCTATCGAAATCACTATCGAAAAAGGACTTGGATTCGTTTCAAAAGAAGATCACCACAAAGGCAAAATGGATATCGGTGCAATCGGTCTCGATGCAATCTTTTCTCCAATCCGCCGTGTATCTTACGATGTAGAAAACATGCGTGTTGATGACAATACAAACTTCAACCGAGTTCGTATGACTATCGAAACAGACGGAACTATCTCTCCTCGTGAAGCACTAGAATCTGGTGTTATGATCATGATTCGCCAACTTGAGGCAGTATTGAATGTCAAAGTAGTAGGAGAAAAATCTGAAACAACAGAAGTTACTCCTTCAGAAGAAACAACAAAAGAAAAAGTATCTGAAACAGATGCACAAGAACTGTCAGATGTGCTGAAGACTCGTATCGATACACTTGATTTGACTACTCGCACATTGAACGCTTTGACAAACGCAAACATCCGCACTGTTGGAGGTATTGCTCGCAAGCGTGCTGAAGATTTATTGGAAATTGAAGGTATTGGAGAAAAAGGTATCCAAGAAATCAAAAAAGCACTTGGCGATTTCAACCTTTCACTAAAAGGATAATTATTTATTAACATATAGGCTTATGAGACACTCTAATTCAGTAAGAAAATTTGGAAGAACAAGAAACGGACGAAACGCCCTTTTGAAAGGCTTGGTTCTTTCTTTTATCGAGCACGGTAAAATCACTACAACATTGGCAAAGGCAAAAGAACTTCGCCCAACCGTTGAGAAGATGATTACTCGCGCACGTGAAGACAATTTGGCAAATCGCCGTATCATTTTGGCTGGTCTCTACAACAACGAAATGGCTGTAAACAAGCTATTCGGGGAAATTGCTCCAGAATACAAGAAACGTACTGGCGGATACACACGTATCACAAAGTTGCCACAACGTGTTAGTGACGGGTCACCAATGGCAGTCATCGAACTGGTATAGTTATACAGCAGACTTGATTATAAAGATTTTTTGTGATAAGATTTTGAAACATTATGAAATACACTATTGATGCAAAAGGAAAAGCTCTCGGACGCGTTGCTACAGAAGCAGCGACTATTCTCATGGGCAAAAATACTCCTGCTTTTACAAAGAACACTGTTGCTGATGTATCAGTTGAAATCATCAATGCTTCACACATCAAAGTTACTCCGAACCGTCTTCGAGAAACAATGCATGAACGCTATTCTGGATACCCAGGAGGTTTCAAGCAAGTTTCTGCTGAACACATTATCGAAAAGAAAGGTCATGCAGAATTATTCAGACTAGCAGTTTACGGAATGTTGCCAGCCAACAAGCTCCGATCAGAACGAATGAAATTGCTAACAATCACTGCATAATACTATTTAAACAATTTGTATGGAAAAAACATCAACAAAAGACCGATATATCAGAACTGTAGGACGACGCAAAACTTCAACTGCGGTTGTTAAACTTACTCCAGCCTCAAAAACTACTTTTTCAATCAATGGCAAAGACATTGAAACTTACTTCTTTACACCAACATTGGTTCACACAGTAAAAGACGCTTTCACTGTTGCCGGTGTAGACAAAGATTTCACTGTTACTGTCACTACAAAAGGCGGAGGAATCAGTTCTCAAGCACAAGCAGTTCGTCATGGTATCGCTCGTGCACTTGTTGATTTCGATGAAGAAACTCGTGGTAAGCTAAAATCAGAAGGATACTTGAAACGTGATCCTCGAGCAAAAGAACGACGTAAGTTCGGTCTCAAGAAAGCTCGTAAGGCACCGACATGGAGTAAACGTTAAAAAAGAAAAAGCCCTATACGGGGCTTTTCTTTTTTAACGTATAGCATCTTAATAAAAAATCAGTATAATACTTCTATATGCAAGACGAAGAAATCTTAAACACAGATGAAATAATTGAAGACACTGATTCAATAAATGACATTTCTTTTGAAGCTGAAGACGGCGAAGGTAACACTGCCAATGCTGTTCAGAAGCTCAAAATGCTCCGTGACAAGCTCCAAATCTGTGAACGTGAGCGGATGGATAACTTGACCGGCTGGCAACGTGCCAAGGCGGATTATGTGAACCTCCAAAAAGACGAGGAACAAAAACGCAAAGACATGCGTGTCTATGTGACGACTGATATCGTCGAGCAACTACTTCCGGTACTTGATAGTTTCGATATGGCATTTGCCAACAAAGAAGCTTGGGAGAAAGTCGACGTAAATTGGCGCACCGGTATCGAATACATCCGCGCACAATTTTCTCGCGTTCTCGAAGACAACAACGTGACCGCAATCAATCAAATCAATGTACCGTTTGATCACAACATTCACGAAGCGATTGAAAATGTTGAAACTGACGAAGAATCAAAAGACCACACCGTCGCATCAATCATCCAGTCCGGCTACAAAATAGGGGACCGAATCATCCGTCCAGCGAGAGTGAAAGTGTTTGAGTTTAAAAAATAATTTCATTGACAACAACACCAGTAATTGATTAGAATCAGGTTGGATTTTAAATCGAACCAATGAAGGAAAAAGTTTTTTACCTTACCTTACTGCTAATCAAAACGATTAGTGTACGAGCAAAATTGATATTAAACGGTGTTTTTATTTCCGTAACAATATTGCTCATTTACGATATTTTTTTCTGGCAATCAATAATACATTGGATGGCAACAGTGCTTTCAACAAGTATTTATCTGTATGCGCTTATTGGAAACTTCTTCCTTTTTAGTATTGAAGAGGAAACACAATTATCACGCACAGAGATAGTTTTTTTCTTACTACTTGCTGTATTATCTTCTGCGTTGATGTTTTATTGTTTTTCTCAGATCTTGATACTTGCAATTGTACTTGCAATAGTCATTAACTTCTTGATTATTCGTGGGATACAGAAACTGTAATCTCAACAAAAAACCTACACAACATGTAGGTTTTTTATTTTTATTATTTCATCCCAAAAACTTCAAAAAACGTTTTTTGCGAAGCTTCGTCGATTATGTCAGTAGTCATCACGACGAGCTCTGTTGTCAGACCTAAATCGTTTTTGATATTTATAAACAAGTGCTCAAGTGGAAAAGGCGAAATCCATGCAGAATTTTTGAGACACACAAATCCGGCTTTCTTCAAGAGATAGCGCAAACTTTCGCGTTCGCTTTTGCGAGATTCTGGCAGATCAAGCAAGACGATTCGCCATTTGCCGTCCCAGGTCGTCGGTACCATGACGGTATCATCATCGAGTTTGAGCGAGACCAATTTTTGCCGGCCGTCTTTGGTTAGACGAACATATGAGTGGTTGTCAGATTGCAATGTTTCCACCAAGCCCGTTTCGGTCATATTCTTGACCGCTCGGGTCACAGCGTACTTGTCCGACAATGCATCCGAAAGTTCTTCCTTAAGATTAGGAAGGGAATACGCTTTTTTACCGCTGAGCGCCTGTAATATGGCCTTTGAGATACCTTTTTTCTGGGGCTTTTCGTTCATTGATCCCATTTTACCAGTTTTCCACATTTTGACAATCTTTTTGCGTTCACGAAATACTTGTCAAAATAAAAAGGTGGGTATATAATCCTGGTATGGAAAAAGAAGTCGTAAAAATAAAAAAGAACATAAAGAAACTTTTTTTCCTTTATTTTATAATTCCTATTCTAATCATAGTTACGTTATTTATTTATGGGGCAATTCATCTTGATGATGATAAAATTTGTTTAGATAAAGGAGGAATGTGGAATGGAGATAAATGTAGTTTAATCAAATAAAATTAACTAAGAATCAACATATGTCAAAAATCATCGGAATCGATCTCGGAACAACAAACTCAGCTGTAGCAATTATCGAAGCTGGGCAACCAAAAATTATTGAAAATATCGAAGGAGCACGAACAACTCCATCAATTGCAGCGATTGCCAAAAACGGCGACCGTCTCGTTGGTTTGCTTGCAAAACGCCAAGCGGTAACCAATCCAGAAAATACTGTTTATGGTATCAAACGATTCATGGGGCACAACTTTGATGATCCAGAAGTGCAAGCAGACCTTTCAAAAGTATCTTTCAAGATGCAAAAAGGAACTGATGGTGGAGTCGAGGTAAAACTCGGTGAGAAGTATCAACGTCCAGAAGAAATCTCTGCGATGATTCTTGCAAAGATCAAAGCTGATGTAGAAGCAAAACTCGGAGAAAAAATCACTGAAGCGATCATTACCGTGCCTGCGTACTTCAACGATGCACAAAGAAAGGCAACCAAAGACGCTGGAGCAATTGCCGGACTTGATGTGAAGCGTATTATCAACGAACCGACAGCAGCCGCACTTGCATACGGATTTGATAGTAAGAAAGAAGAAAAGATTGTTGTGTATGACTTCGGAGGTGGAACATTCGACGTGTCTGTACTCGAAGTATCAGGCGATGTCATCGAAGTGAAATCAACCGATGGCGATGCGCATATGGGCGGACGCAATATCGACTACAAGATTATTTCTTGGATTGCTGATGAATTCAAAAAGCAAAGTGGTATCGATGTCATGAAAGATCCGCTTGCATTACAACGTCTCGATGAAGCAGCTGAAAAAGCAAAAATCGAACTTTCAACAACTCCAGAAACAGAAATCAATATTCCATTCATCACTTCAACTGCCGAAGGACCACAACACTTGTTGGTCAAAATGACTCGTGCAACATTGGAATCTCTCGCACAAGAATATATCGACCGTTCTATCGAAATCACCAAGCGCGCAATGGAAGCGTCTCCATTCAAAATGAATGAAATCAACGAAATCATTATGGTCGGAGGACAAACACGTATGCCAGCAATCGTTGAAGCCGTGAAGCAATTCTTCAATGGCAAAGAACCGAACCGTTCTATCAATCCTGATGAAGTTGTAGCGCTCGGTGCTGCGGTGCAAGCCGGTGTATTGCAAGGTGATGTCAAAGACGTGCTCTTGCTCGATGTGATTCCACTTTCACTCGGCATCGAAACATTGGGAGGTGTTGCGACAAAGTTGGTAGAACGAAACACAACTATTCCAACTTCTCGTTCACAAGTCTTCTCAACTGCAGCCGATAATCAAACATCTGTAGAAATTCACATTACACAAGGTGAACGACCAATGGCTTCTGACAACAAATCACTCGGACGTTTCGTGCTCGAAGGTATTCCACCAGCACCACGCGGTATGCCACAAGTTGAAGTAACTTTTGATGTCGACGCAAACGGTATTCTCAATGTGACAGCAATGGAGAAGACCAGTGGCAAAAAACAAACAATCCGTATCGAAGCTTCTTCAGGACTTTCTGATGCAGACATCAAGAAGATGCAAGAAGATGCAGAAAAACACGCAGACGAAGATGCAAAGAAAAAAGCATTGGTGGATGAAAAGAACACTGCCGAAATGATGATCTTCTCAGCTGAAAAATCACTCAAAGAATATGGTGACAAAGTAGATGCGAGTTTGAAAACAAGTGTCGAAGAAAAGATGGCAGCAGTTCGCACAGCAAAAGAGGGAACTGATATCGACGCAATCAAAAAATCTCTTGAAGCATTGTCAGCTGAAATGTCTAAGATTGGTGAAGCGATGAGTAAAGCAAATGCCGAAGCTCAGTCTGAAAACCCAACCTCAGAACCACAAGCGGAAGAAGTGAGAGACGCAGAGGTAAACGAAGGAGGAGAAAATAAATAATCCTAAATAAAAAAACCGTCCCGAAAGGGGTGGTTTTTTTGTTTGACTAATCAATATACTTGTTATATACTATAGACGGAATTTCATACATACACAAAAATGAATATAGACAAACAAACATGGCCGAGTGTTCTCGAAAAAGAGCTAGACTTGGCTCGACAAGAGGCAATAAACAGCCCAACCTATTCTATTACCCACAAAGGTAAAATATCCGGTATTTATTTTGAATCCACACAAGAAGTTGCAGCAAAACCTTTTACAGAAAAAGAACTGCAACAAATGAAAAACGAATCAAAAGTACGTACAATGTTGAACGAAAAAAATCTTAAAGTTGAAGCAATTCTCCCAACTGATTTATTCAGGAAGATATTGGAACCACATCAATTTTTTACTTTTAAAAATATTGATGAGAACGGATCAGTTCCTTTTGATGTAAAATCAACAATGGTACTGATATCAAAAAAAAGCCCCGTAGATAATATATCTATTATAATTGCTATCTGTTTTGCAATCTATTGTTTTTATCTTGGAGGATTCCAATTGATGGATAATACATATAACATTTATCTTAGGATCGCAATTGGGGCAATCGTAGGTTTTTTGGGTTTTATTTTTATCGGTTTTGTTGAAATAGCTACATTGTATAAATTAGAGCCATTATTCTGGAAAAGAATTATTTCAAAAAATAAAACTCAAATGAAAAAGGCTATGTGGCCTCAAAAAAATGATTCGGATGGAATAAACCAGTTAAAGAACTTGAACGAAGAAGATGTGAAGGCTTTGGACGGACTGGAAAAATTGATGGTAGACAGAGTAAAGATTATTTTCCCTGAAGCACCTAAAGAAATTATGCAACGATTGTTTGACTACAAAAGAAAGATCTTCATCAATGACAATCCTATCTCCGTC
>CAYUGY010000002.1:34761-52318 GCA_964444515.1 uncultured Candidatus Saccharibacteria bacterium
GGCACGCGAACGGCTCCAGAGGTATGGTAAGAATACCGTTGCCCATGAAAAAGCATTTGATTATCATTTTACAGATGCTCAAATCAAAGCATTTTCAGAAATATGGGACCCAATCATTTGCATTGATTTCCCTGGAAATGTTACAGCTATTGTTGGACAGTATGGAGAATTCGATGAAGAAAAAGAATTGGTAGCAAGCATCAAAGCACAATTCAACAATTTCAAAGAAGAGTATTTTACAAATAGTAATAATTAATTGAAAAAGCCGACTTAACTGTCGGCTTTATTTTTTGAGTACTATTGACAAAATACTAGATTATATGGTATTATATATATGCACTTGAGTTATTCAGTGACGTACAAGAAAGATCGTATGCTTTCAAGTTTTCTCAAAATTTAATATACAAATGTCGTTATGGCAAAAGAAAAATTACCCTTAGATTCCTTCTCAATTACAGACGGACCTTCAAAATTCGATTTAATGGCAAGTTTATTTGACGGAAAAAGAGTTAAAATAACTTGTGACATACTTCCAAAATCAGAGGATTCGATTAAATTCGCACCCAAAATTGAAGTGATATTCCAGAAAATTGGAATGGAAGACGGTTCTCATGAATCATGGATTGGATTAGTAATGTTTACTGACGAAAACTATGAATCAGAAAGAAGGTCTTTCTATTACAGTAGTAAGGACCGAAAAGGAATAGTGCACGAAAAGGGAAGAGATCAATAGGAAATATTCCACAGGGAACCACTAAGGGTTCCCTGTTTTTTATTTGACAATTATATACCCTATGTTAATCTTACAGCGGATTTAATACAATGATCAATGAAAAAATATAATCACGGAATAGGTGTTATTGGGCTCATCTCCTTCGGTTTAGGTATGTTAGAACCTGGTTTACTTTGGATAATAGTCGGGATATCTCTGATTATTATCTGGGCTTATTTATTTTTTAGAAAACCCAAACCTGTTATTTTTTCTTCTGAAGACAGCAGTCATGATGAGAATAACACCACTACTCCATTATCAGCCAAGGATGAAGAGTTTATCCAGTTTATGCACGAGATGGCTAAAGAGTCTAAGATTCCTAATGAATTTAAAGATGCTAAAGCTTTTTTCATGACTAATTTTCAGAATATGGTTTTTCGTTATATTACTGATAAAAAGAAATCAGCATTTATGGCAAACAATATTCCCAAGACAATTGAAAGAGCAACATTAACTTATATAAACAAGAGTTAAGAAAAAAAACCGACAATTATGTCGGTTTTATTTTTTTTAACTACCTCGAATAAACTTCTCCCATAACGGCAACCAATCTTCTCGATACACAGCAAGGAATATTTCATCCCAGTACTGACCTTTCTGAAAGATCTGTTTTGGAAATGTGGCTTCTACTTTGTAACCACACTTCTTACTGTAATCAGTACTACGAGTATTTGTTGCAATTACTGCAGATTGAATTTTGCGAAGATTGAGCGTATTGAACGCATAATCAAGCAAAAGCATTTTTGCTTCAACCCCGAGACCATTGTTTCGGAATTCTTTTCCGAGCCAAGCTCCAGTAATCGAAGTTCCGTGAATGTAACTAATTTTGTTCAAACTCATTACACCAATCAACTGTCCTGTTTCCTTGAGAAAAATTCCCAAAATTACATCTTGATTGTTTTTCGGACCATACAGCCTACCAACCCATTCCACTTCATTCTTTTCTGAAATAGGGAAGTTGTTGGAAAGCAGATAATCTCGCATTTCCGATTCATTCATTTCTTGTGCAAGAAATGGGGCATGAGATTCATCCAAGAGTCCCAAATAGACACGGCTTTTAAATTGTTCGCCGTTGTAGTCGATAAAAATGTTTTTCATTTTTTTTGTAATTATTTAATTGTTTAAAGAACGGTATTTAAAATCATAAAATCAAAGTTGTCCGACAACTCTTTTATCAACAAACTGAATGTCCTTATGTTCTGCATTCGGATTCGTTTGTAATTCCCACATATGAGCATAATACTCTGAGATTTTTAACAACTCTTCGTGTTGAGCAGATAATACAATATCACCGTCTTTCATCAAAACAACTTCATCAAGTACTGCCACCGTCGATAGACGATGAGCAATAACAATGAGTGTTTTTCCGTGGAAATGGGTTTTGATTGATTCTTGAATTGATCGTTCAGTTCCAGCATCAAGTGCAGAAGTTGGTTCATCCATGATAACTATTGGTGCATCTTTCAAAATTGCACACGCAATAGCGATACGTTGAGCTTCGCCACCTGAGAGTTTGATTCCTCGTTCTCCAACATACGTATCTAATGCATCAGGAAATTTCTCCCAGACAAAATCACATGAAGCTTTTCGCAAAGCTTCAATAATTTGTTCATCACTAGCATTTGGAGATCCTAATAAAAGAATTTCTCGAAGTGTTCGATTGGGGAAATGTGGACTCTGTGGTACATAGGCAATGAGAGAACGCAATTTGGTTTTCGTCATTGATTCTATCGGAATACCTCCAATTTTGATTTGTCCTGATGTTGGTTCATACAAACGCAACAACAGTTTTATCAAAGAAGTTTTGCCGGCACCAGATTTTCCTACAATTCCATAACGCCTACCTTGTTCAAATGAAAAAGGTTCACGAAATCCTATAGTGTGCCTGATTGGCCAACTATTTGATTTGACTGATTCAGGATAAGCAAAAGAAAGACTACGAGTCAAAACAATTCTATTAGAATCGAGCTCAACCGAATCATCTTCAAGATGAAAAAATTCTGTTTCTTCTTCATCCAGCATTTCTGTCATCTCATACGCACTAGCAAATGCAGTTCGTGTACGAATCAAACTTTGTCCAACATTCCACATATACATTGCAAGTGATGCGATATATACCTGGACCATAACAGCTGTACCAATCGTGACTTCTCCAGAAATTACTTTGCCGATAACTAAGTACATAGCAAAAATTTCAAGAAAAAGCATAAAGACACCTTGTCCCGCCCATTGCAGATTACCAAAGAACCATGCTCTCAAACGCAACCGTTGTTCTTCTTTTGTTGTCTCAGAAAATTTTTCAACTTCTCGAGAAACAGCCGTAAACACGCGAAGTGTTAGCACTGAAAGAAGAATGTCGCTGATATGAGCTGTCGTTGCTGAATCAGCAGTCGAACTAGCCAAATCACGCTGCATCCTAATTCGAGACATGTACATCGTAAACGTCACAAAAATAGAAACCCATAGAACGAAGAGTAGTGATAAACTTGGCATAATAATTGCCGTGTAGATTACCAAATACAATACGAAAATGGCTGATTTCACAATTGAGAAAACAAGTTGATCAATAACTTCTTCCGAGACACTCGCAAAACGTCTTGTTTTTGCTACCAGTCCACCGGATGAATGAGTTGAGAAAAAATGTGTACTTTTTCCAAGTAATCCTCTAATCGCATAATCTTTCAATTGTTTGATAATTCGTGCTTCAGAAATGGTTAGTGCGTATTCTCCAACACGACTGAAAATCCATCCCAATACAGCGAGCCAAATAATGTAGTTAAATGCGGGCCACGGGTTAGCATGGTTTGCAAGTGCGTCAAATGCATTCTTCCACTGTGTGGGTTTCAACATCAAATCGACAAATGCCGATAGTGAGTAGAATAAGAATGTAGCAGTGATACCTAGTTTGTTTTTTGCAAACGTCGGTTTCCAGTGTCGCCATACATTGGCCACAACATTGGATTTTTTGATTTTTGTCATATGATTTTTGTTATTTAATTTTAAAAAGAACGATTTGCCAAACAAAAAACCTCAGCTTCTGTTAGGCTGAGGTTTCTCAAGAGAATTCTATAATCAATCGATTAAGAAATCGTAAGCCTAACACAAACAGAAAGTTCCGCACCGTAGCCGGCGACAGAGAAATTTGACACATATTCGTGCCAGATCATATTTGTTTTGTTTGTATTATTAGTCATAATGGAAGATAGTATCACTATATAAAGATATTGTCAAATAAACAAACTTATAACACTCAAATGTACTGGAAAATACAAGGGTTTTTTGCTATAATTGCCTCACTATGAAGAAAGATTATTATGAAACCTTAGGGGTATCAAAAAGTGCCTCAAAAGACGAAATAAAAAAAGCTTTCCACAAGCTCGCAATGAAGCACCACCCCGACAAGAACAAGGGTGACGATACAGAATTCAAGAAGATCAACGAAGCCTACCAAACACTCTCAGATGACAGTAAACGTACTCAGTACGACCAATTTGGCCATGCAGGTGCAAATATGGGAGGCAATCCATATGGTGGACAACAAGGAGGTTTCGGTGGTTTTGATTTTTCTGGTTTCCAAAACGGAGGTGGTGTGGAATTTGATATGGGAGACATCGGCGATATCTTCGGTGAATTTTTTGGTGGTGGACGTGGACGTACACAAGCTCGTCGCGGGAGTGATATGCAAACCGAACTACACCTTTCATTCGAAGAAGCAGTCTTTGGTGTGACACGTACTATCGGTATCGAAAAGAAATCTGTTTGTGAAGACTGTGATGGTTCTGGTGCAAAAAAAGGAACAAAACAAAAAACTTGTACCGTTTGTAATGGAAATGGACGTATCACAGAAATCAAACGTTCAATTCTCGGATCATTCCAAACACAAAGAGAGTGTGACACATGTTATGGTTCTGGAAAAATCCCTGAAGAAAAATGTCACACATGTAAAGGCGCAGGAATTATTCGCAAACAACAAAAAATCGATGTCGGCATTCCTGCTGGAATTGAAAATGGACAAGTGGTGCGCATGCAAGGTATGGGTGAAGCAATTTCTCACGGCACAACTGGTGACTTATATATTCGTATCACTGTTGCTCCGCACAAAACATGGAAACGTGAAGGAATGAATTTGACCGATGATTTGGAAATCAAATTGACCGAAAGTCTGCTTGGTGGCGAACGCAAAATTCACACGCTCGACGGGGAAGTGAACATCAAAATTCCTGAAGGAATTACACACGGCGAACTACTCCGCATCAAAGGTAAAGGTGTACCAAACAGCCGCGGTATCCGTGGTGATATTCTCCTTCGTATCAAAATCAACATTCCACACAAACTTTCTCGCAAAGCAAAAGAACTAGTGGAAGAATTGAAAGAAGAGGGAATCTAAAATCTATTTATCATGAAAAAGAAAGCATTAGTTATTGTTTGTACTCACGGCAATGAACAGATTGGATTCGAAGCATTCGAATCTCTTTCTCAAAAAGAACAGTACGATCTAATGATTGGGAATCCAAGAGCATTAAAAAAGAATGTTCGTTTTACTGATATTGATCAAAATAGAGTTGGTCCAGGAAATCCAAAAAGCGCCTTATACGAAGAACGCCAAGTATTCAAGGTGCTTGAAAAAGCAAAGAAATACAAATATGTGCTCGATATTCATGGTACAGTTGCGAACTCTGGTATATTTACTATTTTGGCAAGTAAGGTAAAAAATGTACTCCATTTCGCACTACAGTTACCGATTGAAAAAATAGTGTTATGGGAAAATTACACAAGCAATAACGGACCTGTTGTGAAATTTGTTGAACGAGGAGTTGGAATTGAGGTTGGACCAAAACATACTAAAAAATCAAAACAGTTATTGGCTTCTGCATTAAAAGAAATTCACAAAAAAGTACCTTCGTACAAAGACGAATTATCCAAAAAAGAAATTTCTGAACTAACAAAATCAAAAGAATTTTTCTCTGTTTATGGATCCTTGCCGAAAGAAGAGATAAAAAATCATCAAAATAAAATGAAAGATTTTGTCTTGTATAAAAATGGTAAAGAAAGTTTTTATCCAGTTATGCCCGGGGAATACGGTGGGGAGGTTTTTTATAAATCAAAGAAAATCTCAAGAAAAGAAATAGTGGATTTGTTGTTATAAAAACCCCGTATTATTATACGGGATTTTACTTGTTTATAAATCTAAATAAAAATAGTATAGTATTGTTATTACTATGTTAGAAAAACATCCTATAACCAAAGAAGGGTCTAGGCCTGGAAAAACCAGTGTTATTTTTGCGGGTATTCACGGCAACGAACATTGCGGTATTCATGCGTTTGAACAAATTATTCCAAATCTGGAGATTGAATCAGGAACAGTGATATTCCAGATAGGTAACCAAAAAGCAGTGGAGCAATATATTAGATTTACTGAAATGAATCTTAATCGTATGTTCAAAGATGAAGAAGCATATTCGGAAATAGAAAAGCAGACGTACGAATATAATAGAGCCTTGGAATTAAAAACATTACTTGATAGTGCAGATATATTGCTTGATATACACTCAAGCACAAATAAAGACAGCAAGAGATTCATAATCGGTGAAAAAAATAGTTTCTCTATTACAGAACAACTGCCTTTTGATTTAATTGTTTCTGGCTTTGACGAACATGAGCCTGGCGGTACAGACGGCTATATGAATAATAAAAACAAAATAGGCATCTGCATAGAATGCGGACAACACGAAGATCCAGAAGCAATAATCAAAGCAAAAGAATCAATACAAGCTTTTTTGATTGCAGCAGGACATGTTTCTGGAGAAAATCCCGTACATTCTCAAGAAAAAATTTCAATTACAATGTTGTATAAAAATAAAAATCCCAATTTCAAACTCGCACAAGTCTTTAAAGATTTTGAAGCTATTGAACAAAATACATTGATAGGATATGACGGTGAAAATGCTGTTTTTTCTCCCTATAATGCAAAGATTCTTTTTGCACACGATGCTATTGACAATATAGGACAGGAGTGTTTTCTTTTGGCGCAAACTATTGACTAATCTACAGATATCTATACTATTTATTTTGGTTTATACAATTAAATACGATAATGATAAAAGTTAGTCAACTTGACCCGAAGACTGCTTCGGCCAACACCATCTTAAGCTTAGGAAAAGCTTTCATCAAAGTCTTCTCAACTGATCCTGCTTGGGAAGAATTCTGGAAATGTCCAAGGTGTAATGCATCATTCCCGGAAAGTGACACGAGTCCGGAATGCTTTCATTGTGCACAAAATGGATACAATGTTCCGATAACGGAATACTGGACCATGACTAAAGTTTTGGAAGATTTCTACACAGAAATGTCCAAAGAAAACGCAATATGTATTATTGCAACAAATGAGGAAGAGGAGATAGTTGGTTTTTGTTGGGGCTATTTTCTGAACGTCAATCCGTCTCTTGAAGAACACTTGGGTGCAGAAGGCCTTATCGGATCATTAGAGAAATCTGGACTATCAGATACAGTTGTCGCATATCAAGATGAAATTGCAGTAATACCTGAATATCAAAAACAGGGAATTGCAAAAAAACTTTTTATGGAACGACATCGTCATTTCCATAGCATCGCACCGGAAGGAACAGTCTTTTTTAGGACCCTTTCCAAACCAACCAAAAGTGTGACCTATACATGGATGATCGATAAGATAGGATACCAAGTAATCCATGAGATCGAAAATGAACATCGGACAAGAGTCATCGCAAGACACTCTGTTTCAGAAGTGCAAAGTTATATTGAGTCCAATTATTAATTCAACAGCCCAAATCGGGCTGTTTTTTATCTATATTGACTTACCAAATCATAATCATTATTATGGAGGGTATATGAATAAAATAAATTTGACCGGTAAGCATTTGACCCTCAAAGATCTGCACACTATTGCTCATAGCAATGCCACTGTTATTGTAAGTTCTACCCTAGAAAATAAGATAAAATCTCAAAGAAAGAAGCTGGAAGCTCAAATAAAAGACTTTCCAGAAATACCGATTTATGGAACAAACCGTCTGCATGGTGATTTGAAAGATGTCGCTGTTCCATATGAACTGATCGAAGAATATCAAGAAAAATATATCAAGGTCCATAACTGCGGTACCGGCGCACCACTTTCAGTTCCTGAAGTTCGAGCGATGATGACCATTCGACTGAATTCATTCCTGAAAGGACATTCGGGTATCAGCTGGAATACCTGCAAGATGCTGATAGAAATGTTGAACAAAGGCGTAACTCCATGGGTACTTGAAGAAGGATCCGTCGGTGCCAGTGGAGATCTCGTACCACTAGCCATGATCGGTGCAGTCATGATAGCACTGCCGGAAGGAAAAGCTTATTACAAAGACACATTGTTATCTGCAAAAGACGCTTTGAAAAAGGCCAACATACAACCAGTACGTTTGGGAGCAAAAGAAGCAATGGGATTAACCAATGGTTCCAATTTTATTGCATCAGTTGCGACACTTTCAGTACTCCAGGCTGAATCAATCTTGAATCATGCATCAGTAAGTATGGCACTTTCATTAGAAGCGGTACGAGGAGAAAAGCGTGCATTCAGTGAGCTTATCAATGAACAATCAGACAGACATCCGGGGCAGATCGCAATAGCAAAACAAATTAGAGCTTTGATAAAAGGATCGATGCGAACAACCAAAGAAGCGCAAGAAATACAATTTTCTCATGAAAGAAACAAAGAGCGTGTGCAAGATAGATATAGCTTCAGGTGTACGCCTCAGATCCATGGAACAACATACGAAGCTATCGAAAAACTTAAACAGACGTTATTGATAGAAATAAATTCCGTAACCGACAATCCTATTTTTGATTTTGAAAAACCGACAACAACGATCGTCAATGGTAAAAAAGTAAGTTCAGTAACTTTTGCTAGCGGGGGTAATTTTCACGGACAACTATTAGCGTCTCCAATAGACTATGTCAAAATGACATTGACTTCACTTGGTATTGCAAGCGACAAGCGTACATTCTCTCTTCTAGATGAACATTTGAGTTATGGACTACCAGGAGATCTTGCGCTGGATATGTCACGGGCTGACGCCGGATATATGATTGCTCAATATGCCGGAGCGGCACGCGTCGCTGAAAATAGAGTACTTTCGACACCGGCATCAGTCATGTCGGTATCAACTGCTGCAAACCAAGAAGATGTCGTTTCTATGGGAAGTGTTGGTGTTATTCATCTGAAAAAAATTATCAAAAACCTTGAAACACTGCTCGCAATCGAATTGCTTTGTGCTACACGTGCAATCGAAATCACCCAAGACAAACTTCCTGCAAAACTCCGCATACTTGGCATAGGAACAAGCAAGGCGTACAAAAAAATATCACAAACATTAGGAATATATAAAGGCGATACTTATATCAGAACCGAGATAGAAAAAGTACGCACACTCATACAATCAGGCAGCTTATTGAACTAATGACACAGATGGAAAACATGTTTGTGTATTACTTTTTGGTGTGTTATGGTTATATGGGTTTAAAAAATAAATAAAATGTCAAAAATTATTCCAGAATTTCCAGGAGGTACTGTTATGTATCCGCCAGGAACAATGATTCCACGACTTGCCATGTTTACTGCGATTCGTGACGTATTCGATCGATTCGGATTTTCTCCGATTGAAACACCTGTTCTGCAAAAAGAATTGGTACTAACCGGGGGAGATGAACATATGCGAGTATTCAAGATCAATGAAGAATCTCGTACAAATTCAGCAAGAGCTTTGCGTTTTGATCTGACCGTACCTTTGTCTGTATATGTCGCGATGAATACAGGAACACTTTCATTACCATTCAAACGAAGTGAAATCGGACCAGTATTTCGCCCAGAAACAGCTCAAAGAGGTAGGTACAATCAATTCTATCAATGTGATATTGATATTGCTGGTGTTGAGTCAGGTGTAGCGGATGCTGAAATTATTGCTGTCATGGTTGCTACACTAAAAGCATTGAGTGTACAGAATTTTATGATTAGGATTAATAATCGAAAAATTTTGAATGCTCTGCCTGATTTTGTAGGATTTGATCCTGCAATAAATGCGGATGTTCTACGTATTCTAGATAAACTGGACAAGATCGGCAGTGATGGAGTTCGTAAAGAATTACAATCGAATAGAAAGACGAAATTGTCAAACGAGCAATGTGGTACCATCGAAACATTCTTGTCGATCAAAGACAGGGATCCGAAAAAAGTACTTTCTGTATTAGAAGTACTTATAGGTAACAGTGAAATAGGCAAGCAGGGAATTGCAGAACTTCATGAAATCCTTTCGTATCTTCCGAGTTTTGGTGTCACTGAAGAATCATTTGTTATTGATCTATCAGTGGCACGAGGATTGGGATACTATACCGGAATCGTTTTTGAAACAACATTGACTGATATTCCTGAAATAGGGAGTGTCTTCTCTGGTGGCAGATATGATGACCTGATCGACCGATTCGGTTCTCGTGTTCCGGCTGTCGGAGCTTCTGTTGGTATTGACCGTTTGTTTACTGCACTGGAAACATTGGGATTGATTTCCAAACAAAAGACTGTTACAAAAATTCTTGTACTCAATATTTTCGAAGAAGCAAAAAACAAATCCATTGAATTGATTACAGCTCTACGGAAGTCTGGTATTTCAGCCGATCTATACATGGGAAAAGAAACAGGAATGGGGGCTCAGCTCGGATATGCAAACAGCCTAGATATTACATTTGTGGTCATTATCGGTGAAGATGAATTTAATAAACAAATAGCAATTATTAAAGACATGAAAAACAAAGAGCAAATCAAAAAACCCTTGGACCATCTTGTTGGTCACTTTGTAAATTTTTGTAAAATATCATAACACTTTAAAAGCCTGAAATGATTCAGGCTTTTTTATTTAGCCTTTATCGCACGATACTACTAATGTCTTGTGGGTATAAAAAATCCCGCATAATGCGAAATGACAAATAACATAAAAATCTATATACTACTAAAAATATGTATATAAAAAAAATATTAACCGCAAAAAATATAACACTGAGACCTTATCAAAAAGAAGATATGGCTTTTTGGAATACTTGGGATACTGACAAAGACACGCAAATGTACATGCCGGAACCAGAAAATGAAATTCAGTCAAATGAGCAAATGTCTGAATATTTTCAAGAATGCGAGAGTGATCTCGAAGGAATATACGCAACAATTGTTTTAACCAAAACAGATACACCAATAGGAACCATATGTTTAACTGATATAAATGAGTATCATCAGATTGCTGACTTTGGAATATTACTAGGTGAAAAAAAGGAATGGGGGAAAGGGTATGGATCAGAAACGGTAAGTTTATTTTTAAAATATATTAAAGAAAACACCAATCTATATAAAATCACTGCTGAAATTGAAGAGGGTAATCTTGGAATTGAAAGGGTTTTAATTAAAAATGGTTTTGTTTTTGAAGCACTGCACACAGAATCTCGTATTAAAAATAAAAAGAGGATAAACACTAAAAAATATGTTTACTTTTTAGATAAATAGAGCCTACTGTATTTTTTTATCTATTACCTCTATATACTGGACATTTAATTCGTGTCCGGTGTCTTTTATTATTTTTAATTTTGAATTAGTTTGAGTGGCTATTTTTTCCATTGTCATAATTCCAATATTCCAATCTTGGTCACCAAAATAAAAATCAATCTTTTTGGTTTTCAAGTCTTTCAGGTCTTTGATAGAAAACTTTTCAAAATCACTCATTCTTCTTTTACCAAAAAACAACACCGCGTCTTTTGGGATATCAATTAAGTTTTCTTTGAAGTATGGAGAACATGAACAGCACAAAAAATTATTAAAATGTTCTTTTTTGCATAATTCTAAACCAATAAATGCACCGAAAGAAAAACCCAATAAAACAGTTTCTGTTGTATTGACCTTCATCTTGGTAACCTTACTTCGAATTTCTTCTGTACACTGAGAGAGGGTTGTTCTGCCCCATTCAGGAACCAATATATGTGTTTTGTAACCGGCTTTTTGAGCGTTTTTACAAATAATTGAATATTGTTTTTCTTTACCGTTTTCACCGAATCCAGGAATAATTAAGAGACTTTTCATAATTCAAATGTATCACAAAATAAAGACCCTCTACAAACTCTCTCGTAAAGCAAAAGAACTAGTGGGAGAATTAAAAGAGGGGGGCATAGTAAATAAAAAGAAACCGCCTTTTGGGGCGGTTTTTGTTACAAATTTTCAATGATTTTTTCTGTAATTTTACTGGTTGACATTTTATGCAGTGAATACATTTGTGACGTTTTGTACACAGAATTATCAACCAACATTTTGAGCTTATGGTAACCCATATGCTCTAACATCATAGCTGCTGATAAAATTGCAGCTATAGGGTTTGCCTTATTTTGACCAGCAATATTTTCGGCTGTTCCGTGAACAGGTTCAAACACAGAGTATTGTTCACCTATATTAGCACCAGGGGCATAACCAAGTCCTCCAACCAATTCTGCAATCAAATCTGACAAAATATCTCCGTACAAATTTTCTGTAATAATCAAATCGAATTGTTGGTTATTACGAATCAATTGAGCACAAGCATTGTCTACTAGCATTTTACGAAATTCATACTTTGACTTACCGATCACATCTTCGCAAGTGTCTTCAAACAGCCCATCCGTAACTTTCATGATATTACTTTTAGTAATACAAGTAATTACATTTTTTCTTCCACCATGTAATTCCATATACTCCAGTGCATACTCTGCCAAACGTTTAGTTCGAGTTTTACTGATCGGTTTTACCGAAAAAACAGAATCTAAGAGAGTATCGAATCCTTTAATTGAAAGAAATTCACCAAAATCATCGGCCTCACTTCCAGTAAACTCGATACCTGAATACAAATCTTCAAGATTTTCACGAAGAAGTACTATATCTATAGTTTCCGGATTTTTAATACGAGTTGGCGTGTTTGGAAAATAACGCATGGGGCGAACATTTACAAATAACTCAAGCTCTTTACGAAGAGCAACATTAACAGAACGATGCCCTGTACCACTTGGTGTGCTTGTAGGCCCCTTCAAAGCAAAACCGCAATCACGAATAGTATCCAATACAGCGGGAGGAAGAGGGTCTAATCCCTTTTCGATAGCCTTGTGTCCGATTTCTAAATGTATCCATTCAGGATTAACACCAACGGTAAACAATACTTTTTTACAAACTTTCATTGCGGAATGAATAACCTCAGGACCAATTCCATCACCTAAAATTACAGGTATTTTTATTCTTTTCATTGTATTATATTTTAAAAAACTCCTTCTATAATATAACATATTATTATATCTTGGTCAAATATGTGATTCCGGAGGTTATTACAGTTAATGCACAAGAATAAAAAATCCCGCATTGGTGCAGAGTTTTTATGTTACAATTTAAAATATGGATATTATATTAGTAGGAGTTTCTTCAATATTCACCATTTCTGCATACGTAATATATTTTAAGCAGACAAATGAACATTCAATATCACCCAATAGGTGGTCTTGGCTTGTTTGGGGAATAGCAACAATACTTGAAACCTTAACGTATAGTGAAATTTCTGATGATTTTTGGAAAGTTATAACTTTTTATATATCAAGCATATCTTGCATTTTGTTAACCTTGTTAATATGGAAAAGATCAAAGTGGATAAAACCTGATTGGACCGAGGTAGTATCGGTCACGCTTTCTTTTATTGCAATTTTTATTTGGCTAGCATTTGGGTATACATTAATAGCACACTATGTACTATTAGTATCACTACCTATTGCTTTTATACCAACATATAAAGACGCTTATATAAACTATCATCGAGAGGATTCTAATGCTTGGTTATTTTGGAGTATCAGTGATTTCTTAATTTTAATCTTAGTCTTAACAAGACTGAACACAATAAACGAACTACCTTATATTCTAATTGAGTTTTTATGCCACATTGCAACCTTTTTAATTGTTATAGTACGTAAAAAAAGCTACAATAAAAAGATAAGCAATAGCAATTAATATGAAAATTCATATATTGAATAATTTTTTAATAGGCAAGAACCATCTAGGAAAAGCGGTTTTTTCTGCTAAAAATTTTAAAAAAAACGATGTGATAACAAAATTTGAGGGTGATATTTTTGAAAAAAAAGATCTTCCCAAGAAATTAGTAGGCGAATCTGATAGGTTTGTTCAGATAGGTATTGATAAATTTATGGGACCATCTGAAAAAATCGATGATTATATCAATCATTCTTGTAATCCTAATTCCGGGCTTCATTTTACAAAATCAGGAATATTGTTAGTAGCAATAAAAAGTATTAAAATTGGTGAAGAAATTACTTGGGATTACTCTACAACATTATTCCATAATGAATGGAAAATGATATGTAAGTGCGGTGAAAAAAATTGCAGAAAAATTATATCTGATTTTATTTTACTAGATCCTAAAATACAAAAAAAATACCTAAAACTTGAAATACTACCTCAGTACATAGTTGATTATATACATAGTAGCGATTATGTAATTTATACGAAAGGTGTCAATAGTTTAAAAAAATATGCAAAAAAATAGCATCCAAAAAAAATATAAGATTATTGTATCTATACTTTATTTAATAGTAATAGTAATTGCTTTTTTAAAAATTTATATATACAAAAATTACACCATTTTTTATACAGAAGAAGAGATTCCTCATATATTTGAACCCTTAACAGATTTATTTAAATAAAACATGAATTGCGATTTTCACCCAGCAACATTACTTATTTTTTCAAAAAACATTGAAGTTCCTTTGATATACTATTCTCATTTATCTTCTATTGTAATATTCTTGTGCCTCTTTGGTTTAACTTTTTTAAAATTAAAATCATGGCCTAAAACCAGTTTTAGACTCATGACACTATCTTACGTTGTGTGGCTATTCTGCGATCTTGTCTTATGGGCAAACCCTGACACGGAAAACGTTTTATTCTTTTGGATTTTAATCAATTTAGTAGAACCTCTTATTTTTATTGGTGCATTTGGTTTTTTTTACTCTTTTATATCGAACAAACCACTTACAATAAAAACCAAATACATGCTCTTGGGTTTTTTATTACCAACATTAGTAATGGCGGTGACAGGTCTTTCTGTTACAGGTTTTGACGCAACAAACTGTGATCGTAATGTGGTTGAAGGAATAGCTGCTTACTATAATTATATACTTGAGGCATTATGTTTAATTAGTGTTATTATTTTTTCAATTATTTTTTACAGAAAAAAAGAAAGAGTGCTATCAAAAACAAAAATAATACTGACATCAACAGGAACTTCTTTTTTAATGATATCTTTCTTGCTTGCAAATTTCTTGGGCACACTTTTAACAGAGTACGATATTAGTCAATATGGACATATTGCCGTACCTATTTTTGCTATATTTCTTGCATATGTAACAATAAAATATGAATCTTTTGAACCTAGAGTTGTTTTGACGGATATACTTGTAGCTGGATTAATGACACTAATTGCTTCTTTGTTTTTTGTTGATAGTGCTAACTATCAACAATATGTAACTGCACTAACATTTATTTTATCAATACCTGTTGCGTATACATTGGTTACCGGTATCAGAAAGGAAGTAAAACAAAAGAAAAATCTTCAAGAACTCTCAAATAAACTCGCGGACGCCAATATCAAACTCCAAGACGTCGACAAATTAAAAACAGAATTCTTGTCTTTGGCATCTCACCAACTTCGTTCTCCGTTGACCGCAATCAAAGGGTACACCTCAATGCTTTTGGAAGGTTCGTTTGGAACTATCACAAAAGAGCAAACTGAAGCTGTTGACCGTGTCTACCAATCTAGTAAACACTTGGCTATGGTGGTAGAAGACCTACTTAATGTGTCAAAAATCGAGCAAGGTGGAATGAAATACGTCATGGACCCATTCGACATACGCAAACAAGCACATGAGCTTGCAATGGACCTCAAAGTCACTGCTGAGAAAAAGGGACTTGTGCTCACATTCGTTTCTGATTCAGAACTTCCACACACTGTCTATGGTGATATGGAAAAGATTCGACAAGTCTTACTCAACTTCATCGATAACTCAGTCAAATATACCGAAAAGGGAAGTATCGAAGTTTCAGTCAAAACAATCGTCAAAGCAGGAAAGAACGTTGTTCGTTTTGCGGTCAAAGATACTGGCATGGGTATCTCTCCTGAAACCAAAGCAAAACTATTCCAAAAGTTTTCTCGTGGTGAAGGTGGCAAGATTAATACCGGTGGTTCAGGTCTTGGGCTATATCTCGCCAAAGAAATTGCTGCTGCCCACAAAGGTATGGTTGATGTAGAATCAGAAGGCATGGGTAAAGGTTCTACATTTGTACTTGAGATGGAAGAGTATAAAGAAACTCAAAAATAACAAGTGTGTAGTGATTTTTAAAAAGCAACAAGTATAATTGTTGCTTTTTTGTTATAATCAAAAAACATGAAAAAAGATCGCCGAGCATACCAAAAATACGATTTAAAAAACGGAATAACTGTCTTCTATTTACCCATGGATGTTGAAATAGGGCAAGCAATCATCAATATTCCTTTTGGTCACCAAAACAATATTAACAATATTCCACTTGGAGGATTTCACTTTCTCGAACACTGCGTCCTCAATCGTTCGGAAAAATTTCCTGAATTTGAAAGTTTTGGAACTTTTGTTGGCAAAGAGGGTGGTTACAAAAACGGCGGCACAACCTGGACTGAAACATATTTTGAAATAGAAGTTCCTTCTTCAGTTTTTATGGAATCTTTTGAAGGAATATTAAGTCATATTTACAATCCAGTTTTTGTACAGGAAGATATCGATGGAGAAAAAGAAATTATCATAAATGAAAGAAAAAAGAAAGGTCCATATTTCCCTGGAACAACAGAGGGAGGAAAGTATTTTTTGACAGAGGTTATTTACAATAAACCTTTTTCACTTGAACAAATTTTTGGTGATGACGAGACAATATCAAAAATGGATATTGATTTGATGAAAAAACTTCATCAATACTATTTTACTGATAGAACAACAGTATTTATTGGTGGAACCGTTCCAATAAATGAGTGTTTGTCTATATTAGAAAAAATCCAGACAACCAAAATTGTTTTACCAAAAAAATATGATGAATTAGATATTGTGAATGGTACATATCATGAAAAATCTTTCTTCGAAACACATCGTTATGAATATGCTTTATTTTATCTTTTAAAAAACAAAACATCTTACTTAGATTTTAAATCTGGTCAAATACTATTTAACGCACTCCTGAATAATTACACGGGGAAAATATATAAATGGCTTCGAAACGAGATTGGGGTTTATGAAATATCAAAAATCAATACTTGTGTGGAAGATAGAGTTATCCTTGGATTAGAAGTTCCTTTATCATCCTATCAAAAAGTTTCAATAATCCGAGAAGAGATGGACAAAAGGATTGTAGCGGCACTTTCTGATGATACTCAAATAGTAGATTATATTGAGTCACAAAGAAGAGGTGACGTATTTTCATTTCAAACACTAGACAGCAGGCTCACTTCTATATTTAATACATATAGAGATTATGGTTTTCCTATTACCGACAGTATTACAGAGGAAACATTTAGTATTATTGAAAAACCTGGATATTTATTAGATTTTTATTTAAAGATGAAGGAGGAAGGTGTGTTTGGAGAATTTTTAGCGAAACCGATTGAATAGTTATGTTTCAAAAGACCACCAAGAAGCACT
>CAYUGY010000003.1:0-17662 GCA_964444515.1 uncultured Candidatus Saccharibacteria bacterium
AAAATTATATAAATAAAAAAACCGCTATAGCGGTTTTTTTATTTATATAATTTTTTCGAAATAATATATTCTTCCACAAGTGCAGGAATCAGTCCTTCAAGCGAAACATGTTTTTCTAAACAGCCACGGATATGACTGGATGAAACTGTAATTCCTTGATCAATCGATGCGAGTATTTTGATTGGAATATTTTCTGGTATAACAATTGGTATCCCTCCCCGCTCGAAAAGAATAAAAGAAAACCGAGAGAGTAACAAATCTCCATTTTTCCATTTGATCACTTCTGGTATGAGATCAGAACCTATAATAATAGAGAAAGACTCATTAGGATACTTCTCCTGCAATGCATTCATTGTATCGATAGTATACGAAGGCTTCGAAAGCGTGTTCTCAAATGAAGAAATTTTCACGTTTGCAGTATGTGAAAATACAAGCTCTGCCATTTTTACTCTTTCTTCAAATGGTGCAAGCGTCGAGTCATCTTTCAAGGGATTTTGTGGAGACACCATGATCCAGACTTCATCAACCAAATCATTGCTGAGTGATCTGTTAACAACAGAAATATGCCCATTATGAATGGGATTAAATGAGCCAAAATAGAGACCGACTGTCTTCTTTTTTTCTGTTTTGTTGTTTTTTATATCTATTGACATATATTATATTATTGTGTAGAATATTGAAGGCAGTACCCTTTCGACTATATTTCTGATATAGTGTATATGGTACACAAAGTAACTTAAAAAAGCAAATATATAACAATGAAAAACAAAAATGGAGTACTTCCGAGCGATGCACTCAAACATCTATTTGATCCCGATTCCCTGTCATTCATAGTCGTGGACCTTCAGAACGATTTCTGCCCAGGCGGTGCCTTGGCAGTAACGAACGGAGATAAGATCATTCCTCAAATAAATGATCTTATCCGTGTGATGGTAGACAAAGGGGTGCTGATAGTTGCTTCACGCGACTGGCATCCTGCAGATTCTATCAAAACTAATCCTCATTTTGTTAATAATTGGCCCGTACACTGTATTGAAAACACAGAAGGTGCCAAACTCCATCCTTCACTTATCATTCCTGATATTGAAATAATCATATCAAAAGGTACAAGTGGAATTGATGATGGGTACTCAGCTTTTGAAGGAAAAACCGACAAAGGTGAAACCTTGAATGAAGTATTGGACATTGATGAAGTGAACCAATTAATTGTAACGGGCTTAGCCACTGATTGGTGTGTAAAAGCCACCGTACTCGATGCATTGAAACGTGAAAATCCTTTTACGGTGATTCTTGTTGAAGATGCGATTGCCGGTGTAAACATTAACCCCGATGATAGCGACAAAGCTATAGCAGAAATGCTTGAAGCTGGTGCTATTATCGCAACAACAAAGGAGATCTGCGATGCGTTATCATAGTACAATGGATCTTCGTCGTATCGATGAAGAAACAATGGAAGCTCCTATCGTTCGCAGTTTACTGGAAGACGACTTCTATAAATTTGCAATGGGACAATTCCTGTTCACACACAAAAGCAATCTTGGTGACAAAGTTATGGAATGGCATTTCAAAAATCGCACAAAATCTGTGCAATTGGAATATCACATATCTGAAGAAGATTTCCAAAACGAGTACAAGCATGTTGTTAATCTGAAAGCTGACAAAAGTGAACTACATTATCTTCGTGGAACAAATGAGTACGAATCTCGAATGTTCTCCGAGGGATACTTGGAACATTTAGCTAATCTGCAAATTCCTGCAGTCAATTTCGGAACACATGAATTCCAACCTGTTATCAATCCAAAAGGTAAATGGTTACACAGTATGCATGCAGAAATGCCGACGCTTCGTATCATCAATGGACTGTTTTATAGAAACCAGATGAAAAAAATGTCTCGCATTGAAAGAGAAATGATATATATGGAAGGAGTCAAAAGACTACATTTTTTCATCACAGAGATAAAAAAACATCCATATATTAGATTTTCTGACTTTGGAAACCGAAGAGCGTTTTCTACTCCATGGCATGAATATGTGGTGGAAAGATTAACAGAAGAATTACCTGGTCAGTTCATTGGAACTTCCAATGTATATTTGGCCAACAAATTCGGACTAACTCCAATTGGTACTTGTGCTCACGAACTTTCAATGGGTATGAATGCACTTGCATTTGATGGAACAAAGCAATCTTTGATAAATTCAAACATTGAACTACATCAGCTCTGGTGGAGACAATATGGCCAAGGGCTTTCGATTAGTCTACCTGATACGTTGGGTACAAAATGGACACTTGAAAATCTGTCTGACGAAACATTTCGTGATTGGAAAGGTTCCCGTTTGGATTCAATGGATCCAATGCAAGCTATTCCCCTATTCATAGAAAAATACGAAAGCTTAGGAATTGATCCACGCAAAAAGTTACTCATCCCAAGTGATGGACTGGATATTAAATCAACAATTACTATTGCGAATCGTTTTCACGAAAAAATAGACTTGTCATTTGGTATAGGTACTCACCTCACAAACAATCTCGGTCTTCAGACCTTGTCGATTGTGATGAAGCCATATGCATTAGATGGCAAAGCTTGCGTCAAATTGTCAGACAATTTAGCAAAAGCGACCGGAGATTTACAAACAGTAAATGATTACAAAAAAGCCCTAGGCTATGATGTAACATTTTCGGAAAGTCCTACGGTTTAACAATACCCCTCTTTACAGAGGGGTTCTTTTTTTGAATTTCCCTAGCAAGGAAATTCACGTCGGAAGAAATTCTATAAGCGAAGCTTTAGAATTTTTCTGACACTGAATTTTAAGACACAAGTTTTCTATGATACGATAGTCTTATGTCGCTTATTCGCAACAAAAAAGCCAATTTCAATTATGAAATTGTCGACAAAATCGAAGCAGGAATTCAGCTCACCGGACAAGAAGTGAAGTCTATTCGTGCTGGCCAAGGAAATATCGATAGTGCTTTCGTCGTCTTTTCTGATGGAGAACTGGAGCTCGTTGGAATGAATATTCCGCCGTATCAACCAAAAAATACTTCGCCTGCATATGACCGCGAACGCACACGAAAACTCCTCGTGAGTAAAAAAGAGATTCGTGATTTGATCACCGAACGTGACGCAAAGAAATTGACACTATTCCCTGTTTCGTTGTACAATAAGGGCACCAAAATCAAAGTAGAAATTGCTTTGGGTAGAGGTAAAAAAGTCTTCGACAAACGCGAAACAATCAAGAAACGTGATGTCGAACGAGAAATGCGAAGAGTAATGAAGTAAAAACTCTTTCAAATTCTTTGAAAAAACAATATGGGGATGCCAGGCATCGACAATAATGATTAGCCTTTTGGTGCATACCAAGCTCGTACGCAACTTGCAAAACTACGTACAAAAACTGAAATGCAAAAAACTCTTTTGCAGTAAAGTCTCCATTCTTCGGAGTGAACGACTTTGCTTTTGCTACTGCTTAATTGCGTAGTATGTTCGTCTATTTGATCCATAATAAAATAGCGCGAGCATCATATCATTATGGTAAGAAATAATTACGTCCGAAATTATTTCCGACAATTTAGGAATCGAGTGATTGCTGGTTTGTTGTTTTGATACAACAATCATTCTAAAAAAACCAAAATAACTATGTATGTAGATTCCATCTGTGCATCATCATTGCACTGGGGTTCGAATCCCCACATCTCCACATTTTTAAAACGCACAATATTTGTGCGTTTTAAAAATGTGGAGATGTGAACGAATGAACTGCTTCATTCGTGTGGGATTCGAACGGCCGGAGCTATAGTTGCTTTGCAACAGGCGAGGCGGGGTCGCGAACACTTAGTAGAATTGGAGCGGAGCGAACAATTATACTTAGTGATTCGTGACTCAACTCTCCACATCTCCACATAACAAAAAACCGCATTCGTGCGGTTTTTGTTTTTGCTTATTTTTTTATTCTTGAGCAGAAACTATATTTTGTTTTATCTCTTCTGCTTCTATATCATCTGCAATTTGAGAAATTTGTTGATGAGCTTCATCTATGTCTTTTAATTCCCTTTCTACAAAATTCATATCATTTTCTAGCTCTTGTTCTATCTTTTCAAGCATTTCGTCATGTTCTTTTTGTAAATCTTGCATCTCGGGTTCACTTGAAAGATCGACACCGGCATCGACAATATCAGACTCTATTTCTGACTGTAGAATACTTTTTATTTCAGTAAGCAGTCCTTTTGTTAGTTCACCTTGTTCTCCTAAAACAGCTAATGCTTTAATTTTTGTATCAGAAGAATAATCACTATTTTCCAAAAAATCTCTTAATTCTTGTATTGTCATAATTATGCAGCCATTTGAGCTTCTAAGTTTTCGACCGTATCATACTGTGCAAGCTTCGCTTTGATTTTTTCTAATTTTGCCATTTGAATCTCAGCTTTTCGTTCAAGAATACTTCGCATCATTGCATTTTTCTTGTTTACAAAACTTTCTTTTGCATTATGTGCAAGCATTTTTGCACTATCGATAGAATTTTTACCATAATCAACAACCTTATCAAATCGATCAACAGTTGCTTCTTTTGCGATATTTAGTTTTTCAACCGTCTTGTCCTTTACCAAACCACTAACAGCTTCGACAAACAAGGCTTTGTCTTTTGCAAATTCAGCAACTTGACCAGATTTGTTTGATATAAATTCTTTTGTTTGAGAAGCTTTTTCAGCACTAAATTGATATGCTTTTACAGCTTTATCTCCAGTCCAGTCTTCGAATTGTGTTATTTTATCATTAACATAATCTGCACCTTTTGTTATTTTTCCGTCAACATATTCTACTCCCTGAGTATATTTTTCTGCAACAAACTGTGCCCCTTCGACTGTTTTTTCTTTTACCTGATCTTTTGCATACCCTACCGCTTCCGGAGCAGAAAGCACTCCAACGGCACCTGATTTGAAAAACCTTCCAATTTTTGAAAACCCTGTTTTAGTCCAAGAAGAGAGTCTGTCTTTTGCTTTTGTTATTGATTCAGCTAGTTGTTCAAATCGCTCTTGACCTTTATCTGTCAAAGCCTCTTTTTCGACAGAAGGAGTATTCTCGTTACTATTTTCTTTTTCCATCATACACTTATTACTTTCATAAAAATCAACATAATAATCGACAATTTTAGAATTCAAAAAATATCTAAAACTGTATCAAGTATACCTAACTGACAAATAAAAGATATGTGTAAAAAAACATATCAAAAAACCTTGTTTTATAAGACTATTTTATGCAATATCTAACTATTGACAATATGTATTTAATATGATATACTATTATCAGATTTGAAACGACTTAATTGTCTGTTGTTGGGTTACCATAGTTCCTTTATAGGATCTGTGGCAACCCAATAAATAAACAATCGTCATGAAAAAAGTACTTTTTATTTTTACCATCGCCTTAATAGGCACAAATTTTACTGCTTGCGATAGCTTTTCTGTACCTGAATATGATGTAACAGTCGTAGCAAAACAAAACTCTTTAGTAGATAATATGATGCTTACCAACCCGGTAGTGACAGTAACAGCTGGCGGTGATACTATCATCACACAATGTGAAGACAGTTTAACCCTTAATCATTCATTCCCTTTCAAAGGAAAGATGCGGAAGGGTCAGCAGCAACGTTACGGATATGTTTACACAAGCCAATTAGGCAGTAAATAAATTAAGGACTTCGACTCGACCCGCTTTGTTTAACACAAAGCGGGTTTTTGAATTTCCATAACAAGGAAATTCATGCCGGAAGAAATTTAAGGAAGAGTCTTGTGATTTTTTATGACTAATTTTCCTTATTTCTCAAATATCTCCGTCCGCTCAATTCTCCACGCAAGTGCCGGTACACCAAGCTTACCTCCGATATCCATACATAATTGCCGAATATACGTCCCACTCGAAACCGTTGCTACGCATTTGGCAATCAAAAAATGTTCTTCTTTGTTTTGTAAAAAATGCCCCCACTCTTTCAGAATTTCTTGTTGTCTAAAATCCCCTTTCACCTTCCCTATTCGCTCTTTGGTTTCTGATAATAATTCATCGGCAGATTTTTCTTCAAATCCTAAAACTTGAATATCAGAAATTTCCACTTCGTGTGTCGGAGCAATCACTGCCTTACCTTCCCTTGCATATTGCCATAACGGAATTCCGTCGACTGTTTTTGAAGAATACATTGGATAGATTTGATTTTGCTTGCCTTCGAAGGACGAAACCACTTTAGTGATTTCGTTCTGTTGTGGTTCTCTCGATTGTAAACTTTCGGTATTAAGCTTACCGAGAATATCTCCTGTATCAGTTCCTGTGCCGAACAAAATCTCAAATTCATAGACTTTTGAAAGTCCGTTAAAATCCTCTTTTCGATGAACATCTTCTCCAGTCAAAACAATCAACACACCTGAAGCTAGTGGGTCCAAACGCCCCGCATAGGTCATAGAAACACTGGAATCTAAGGCTTTTTCGACACGAACCCTGTCCAAGACCTCAAGTGGTGTTTCTCCTTCATTTTTATGGATTTCCAAAATCATACCCTTATAGTACCGCACAAAACCGCCCCGTCAAAAACCTTGCTTTTTTTAATAATATAGGCTATTATTGACCTTACGAAACCGTCTATGTTTTCGTATTTCTTACATTGCAAATCAAAATAAACAACCAAATACGAGCTACTGAAGTACGTGTTATTGGAGGCGATGCTGAGGCATTAGGTGTTATGGCAACAAAAGACGCCGTAGCCCTTGCCCAGTCTCAAAATATGGATCTCATTGAGATCTCTCCAATGGCAGTTCCCCCAGTTGCAAAAATCATGGATTATGGTAAATTTTTGTATGAACAAGCCAAAAAGCAGAAAAAAGCTAAGGCGAGTACAAAAATCACCGAAACCAAAAGTATTCAAGTCAAGATTGCTACCGGAGATGGGGACCTTGCTATCAAAGCAAAGACTGCATCAAAATGGCTAGCTGAAGGACATCGTATCAAGGTTGAACTATATTTGCAGGGACGTGCGAAGTATATGAACGAAGCATTTCTCAAGGAACGACTCGACAGAGTACTCAACCTCATTACTGAAAAGTATAAGATTGCAGAACCAGTTAAGAAAATACCAAAAGGAATGATGCTCGTCATTGAACGAGATAGTAAAAAATAATTTTATGAGTATCAAAACAAACAAGTCATTATTGAAACGATTGAAGATTACCAAAAACGGTAAGGTGCTTTCTCGTAAACCAGGATTCAACCACTTCAACGCAAAGCAATCACGCAGTAAACAATTGAACGGTAAGAAAATGCAAGCATTCACTTTGACTAACAAAGATATGGGGCAATTTCTTCCTCACAATTAATTTTTAATAATATAATTACCTAGATATGTCACGAGTAAAAAGAGGAACAATTTCATTAAAGCGTCGTCGCAATGTCCTTTCTAAAGTAAAGGGATACCGATTTGGACGCAGTACCAAAGAACGACAAGCACGTGAAGCTATTGCGCACGCAGGAAGTTACGCATTTGCTCACCGTCGTGACAAGAAAAACGACTTCCGCCGACTATGGATTGTTCGTTTGAATGCAGCACTTCGACCACTTGGACTCTCATACAGTAAATGGATCGGAAACCTAAAGAAAGCAAATATCGAAGTTGATCGAAAAATTCTTTCTGAAATCGCCCGAACAAACCCTGAAAGTTTCGCTCGAGTAATGGAACAAACAAAAGGCTAACAAATAAAAAACTACCGATTTCGGTAGTTTTTTATTTGTCTTAATCTTGATGTTTAATTGGTGAAAATTCTTTTTCTTTATCTTTTGCAACCATTGCAAGAATTTTGGCTACCAATCGAGCTGGATCAGTATCAAAGATGACTTTATCTGTCGGCCGATTGCCTCGTTCCATGATTTCTTTGATTGTTTCGTCCATTGTCCATTCCCCTTCAAGCACACCAATTGGTTTCCCGTCTTCAAAGGCAATCGTAAATTCATGGATTGTCCCAATACGTCCACAACCAATCAAAATCGCGTCACAACTGCGCGTAAACAACAAATCTCGTCCTGGGAAGCCAAAGCCTGTGTAGACGATCAGATCCGTGTAATCGAGCGGTAATCTGTATGTCTCGACGTGCTCATGTTCACTCATTGCCGGTGACAAGCCGATTACAATACCGTTTTCTTCTTTTGCTCCCATTGATGCCCAGAGCGGAAAACCAGTCGTTGCACCAGTAACCACAATACCTCCTTGCTTGATTACTTCTCTTCCGAGTCCCTTGGCAGCATCAAGTGCATGCAAACCACAAGTTCCTGTTTCTGCTGCTCCTGAGATACCAATTTTGACCTTCAAGTGATTATGTTTGTCTCCGTTTCCAATCGGTCCGTTGTAACAAAGAAATTTTGATTTATCTTCCATAGTAGTATTTTTAAATTATATTAAAGTAATTGTAACATGCTAGTCGGAAAAAATTACAAGGCTCTGCCTTAAATTTTCTTCCGACATGATTTTTCTTTGTAGGAAAAATCAAAAATCCAATTCAACCACATCCCCCTGCTCTGGTGCTGTTGCATCAACAGTCAAATAGTCACGAAGTCGTTGCACAAGAAATGTTGCAGATTTTGGTTCACCCATCACGACAAACACTTTCTTGACTCGGTCTTGTACGTTTTCAACAAATTGAATCAAGTGATCTGAGTCTTTGTGCCCTGAATAACCATCAATTTTGGCGATCTGTGCCTTGACTGCAACTTCTTGTCCGTTGATACGTACACTCTTCGCTCCCTCGAGAATTGCTCGCCCCATAGTTCCGAGCGATTGAAAGCCGGTAAGCAAGAGTGTGTTTTTTTCATCTGGAAGGTAGTTGAGTTCGTGGTGCAAAATTCGTCCACCATTGGACATTCCAGAACCAGCAATAACCACTTTCGGACTTGGTGCATGCAGAATTGCTTTTGAATCATCTGTCTCTGGTGTTGAGTGCAATCCTGGAAAAATGAAAATATCATCTCCTGACTTCACATGTGCTTGAGCTGTCTCATTGAAGTAGTGCGTATATTTTCTATATACAGCAGTCAATTTGATCGCAAGTGGTGAATCAAAAAAGATTGGCATTTGTGGAATACGCTTGTGCTCAACGAGGTCGTTGATTTCAAACAACATCTCCTGACTTCGTTCAAGTGAAAATGTTGGCACAACAAGCACTCCTCCTCGGCGATAATTATCCTCGAGAAAACCTTCAAGTTTCTTTTTGCGCATATCACGATCTTCGTGATTTCGGTCACCATACACAGATTCCATAACCAAATAATCTATATCACCAAGTGGTTCTGTATCACGCAAAAGTGGTGATGGAGAGTTTCCAAGATCTCCAGTGAAGACAATCGTTTTGCCATTGTATTTGAGTTCAAGCATTGCTGAACCGAGGATGTGTCCTGAGTCGAGGAATCTTCCAGTAAATCCGTGATCAATATTGATAGCCTGGTGATACGGTACCCCTTCCCATAATTTCATTACCTGCTCAAGAACTTCATGTGTATAAATTTTGTCGAGACTGTGCTCTTCGTCATGTGACAAAATCTGAATTGTGTCTTCAAGCATTGGACGAGCAAGGTCATGAGTTGCATCAGTTGAAATGATTCTTCCTTTGAATCCGTCGTGGACCAATTTTGGAATACGCCCAACGTGATCTATGTGAGCATGAGTAACAAACAAAATATCGATCGTACTTGGATCATATGGAAATTTTGACCAATTAGTTTCATCAGCCAAACCTGTACCCTGTTCAAGACCACAATCAACCAAAAATTTCTTTTCTTCGTTTTCCAGTAAAAAATTGGCACCGGTAACTGATCCAGTACCTGCACAAAATGTTAGTTTTAGTTTTTTCTTTTCCATTTCTTTATTTTAACATTATTTTACGGAGCAGTATGAGGGAAAAGATTCCGCCTGCCATATCAAAAAAGAGGTCAGCGGTTGAATCAAGTGGGTTTGCCAAATTTGAACCAGTCAGTATTTGAATCGCATATTCATACCCCTCCCACATCACTCCAACAACAAACACACCAAGCAGTGTGATGATGATTTTCTCTCGGTTTGAACTCTGTTTATCGGTATAAGCAATCACTAACAACATCAATAATCCCAAGAAATATCCTCCGAGAAAATGCATTGGCATATCAAACCACCAAATCGATGAATACCAAAAGAATTTGTGAGCGAGCGTGTTGAGTCCCCAAACAATTAAAATAGTGAGGAGAAGTTTTTTGCGAAGTATTTGTAACATAGACCAAGTATAACATGTTGTAATATTTCTTTTTTAAGAACACGCATATTTTTCTGGTGAAAAATTGCTCTGCTCGTCTACCCGACTGCGCAAGTTTCTTAAAAAAGAAATATTGGAAAAAGATATAAAAAAGAAAAATCTTCCTTACGGAAGATTTTTCTTTACGGCTATCCGGTATATTAACCTAGCTATTGCTAGGTGGGTGTACTGCCAAAGTATTCCATACGGTAACTTTGAACTCCATACTCCCTAATATATTGGTGTTCTAGATAATACACCAAGATACCCGTGAGACTAGTATACGCTAAAAAAGTTTTCCACAGAACTAGACGAGAAGAAATTTTATTTTTGAATGACGATTTTTATAACCTGAACACAAAAATTATTTTCGTCACCACTTGCCTTTTTAATTATTCTTTGTGATCTGAATAAATAAAATCAGTATCAATTTTTTTGTAAGCAAACAATTCACTTTCTTCAAAAAATCTAGCTATTTCTGCCTTACCGTTTTCTACAGAATCAGAGGCATGGACCAAATTTGATTGTCCAGACATTGAATAATCTCCTCTGATACTTCCCGCATCAGCTTCATGACCTTTTGTTGGTCCTACGATCAATCTAATTGCTGAAACAGCATTAATCCCCTCAAGAGCAATAACTATCACCGGACAAGCCATAATATAGCTTTTGATTCCAGGAAAAAATGGTTTGTCTTTAATGTGTGCGTAGTGTTCTTCAATTTGAGATTCTTTGACTGTCATCATTTTCATTCCGATAATCTTCAAACCTTTTCGCTCAAAACGATTGATCATCTCACCTACTAAGTTACGCTGAACTGCGTCTGGCTTGATAATAATCAATGTTTTTTCCATTTTTTCTTGCATAGATAAATAAAGCTAATTTAATAAAATATACGGCTATCATAACAAAAAAGACCTTTATTTCAAAGTCTTTTTTGTTATGTTTATGTCTGTTTATTTGCGATATTTCGCCATAATTTCAGCTTCGATTTCTTCTCGTGGTCTGCCGTATTTGACATATGAAAGTTCTTTCAATGAATCAACAATCGCTTTGTTCCCTACTGGAAATTCTGCCAAGTGCATATTGAATGGTTTTTGTGTTGGCACACCATTTACGATCATTGAAACGTACGCATTGAGATTTTCTTGTTTGGTAATATCGCTTGCAGTAAAAGTCGGGGCAAATTTTGATTCCAAGAAATTCGCATCTTCGGGAGACACTCGCATAACACACATTGAACCAACGTTTCCGAAAATCGCATTCTTTGTATCTTCTGGAAGCTGTGCAATGTATTGGTGGGCCACGTTCAATGATAAGCGATATTTTCGAGCTTCAGACAAAATAGAAGCGATTGCTGGAGTGGTGACGTTTTGGAATTCATCGATATAGAGGTAGAAATCATTTTTTTGTTCACCGCGCATATCGGTTCGAGAGAGTGCAGCCATTTGAATTTTGCCGACCAAAATCAAACCAATCAAGTTCGCATTGATTTCTCCTAATCGTCCTTTTGATAAGTTGACCAACAAAATCTTTTTCTCATCCATAATCTTTCGGAAATTGAAGACTGAGTTTTGTTGTCCGATAACTGGTCGCATAATATCGTTTGAGACGAATGGATCAAACTTACTTGAAATATATGGCACGAAGTTTGCCAAGCCTTGATCCCCTGTTGTTGCTTCGGCAGCTGTCCAGAATTGATGAATGATTGGATTTTTACATTTTGATAATTTCAAATCTCTGAATGCTTTATCTTGGAGTACGCGAGTAATTTCAAGCAATGTTGAACCAGACTCCGGATCTTCCATCACCAACATCGCAGCGTTTCTGAAATATTGTTCAAACATCGCTCCGCCACCAGCCTTCATATCAAAGAGTTGATTGAAGATGTTCATCATTTCATTGATAACAAAAGTCTTCTGTTCAGGAAAACGTTCATCGTATTCAAGCATATTGAGCCCCATTGGGCGCGCAGTGTAAGCTGGATCAAAGTAAATCACATCATCAATACGGTGTGGTGGAATATATGAAAGAATATCTTGCACATCATCACCGTGCGGATCAATAAAACAACAACCGTCGCCATTTTCAATGTCTTGCTTGATGAGTTGTTTGAGTGTCACTGTTTTACCAGTTCCTGTTTGACCGATCACATACAAGTGACGCATACGATCTTCTCGAGAAAAATGGATTGGTGTTTTGACTCCGCGATATTCGTTGTAGCCGAGCAATACGCCGTTTTTACTCATTTCAATTGGTGCAGGACCAGCACCAGCACGAGCTTGTTCGACATTGACCATAGAACCAATACCATACGGGAAATGTACGAGTGTAGCCAATTCTTTCAAATTCATCACCATTCGTTCGTCATCTCTAAAATTACGGAAGGTAAAATCTCTTGCAACCTCAATTTGATTATTCTTTTTCAGTTCTTTGAAATGTATCGCATTACTTCCCGCTCGAGTAAATTGCGCAAATACTGACTCAAGATCATTCAACATACTATGTGCACGCGTTTCCGTTTCAGCAGAAGTAAACATGCGAATATTTACTCCGGTCATTGTGCTCTTCAATTTGTCACTGATAGCAGAAACTACTTTTTCATCAGGCTCTTTTTTTTCTTCCTTTTTTTCATCATTATCATCAGAACTACCAAACATTCCAAAGAGTGGATTGATAATCAAGTCTTTTGCTGCATTTTTTAAATCACTGTCGAATTCACCAAAAATCCCACTTTTTTCTTTTTCGATTTTTTCTCCTTTTTGTGCTTGTCCGAGCAAGCTATGAAAATGTTTGATTGAACCTTCATCACTTGGACGGATAATGAATTGAATAGCAGCACCTTCGCCAGTGGCTTTGATTTTATTAAACGCATTGATCATCGATTCTATTGGATCTTGATCGAGTGTGTCATAGGTCTTGATCGGAAAGACGTCGTTTTCTGCATAATATCCAACTGCCCCACTGACCGCACAATTTGGTGCAAAAATATTGTAATCATTTGGTGCTTCTTCGATACGAGCAAGCGGATAGACTGAAAGTAATTGTTTTTCAAACAATTCTACTTTTGAACGTGGAACACCGACAAACAAAACGACCTGTTCTTGATCGTGAGAAATTGTAAATTCAATTGAGTAATGACTTTCGTCTTTGTTGTTTCTACCGTCACCAACGAATTGCATTCCTGCAAAAAATTGTTCAATTGCACCGAGGATGATTTTCCAATCACGTGTATCTGATGCATTTTTATCTGGCATTGAAATTTTGAACAATGCCGTGTTGAGTGATTTATGAAGCGCGGTTCCCTCTTTGAGTCCTGGTATGTTGTTTTCAGAAAGAAGGTATTGCACCAAAAAACGGTGAAAGTCATCTTCGACATGAGGGTCATTCATTTTTTCGACAACTGACAATGCATTGCGAACACCTTTTGAAAGCAAGATACCGAGCAACTCTTCCATGGTTCGATCGTGAGATTCTGGTTCGAGTCGCAAGACCAGTGCTTGTTCGTTTTTTTCTGGAAGATGGAGTGATTTGGCAAGTACCTGCTCTTTGGGTACTTCATTGTATTGTTTGATCGTTTCTACTGAAGCTTGCTCTTTGGGATTTTCATGACCTTCGCGTTTCAGTAATGCTTCGCGTTCTTTGAGATGGTTGCGCAAATATTCCAACTCTTCTTCTGGAGTAGAAAAATTTTGAGAAATAATTTGTTCTTTGAATTGCATAGGTAAAGTATAACAAAGAAAGTTAGTAGTAAGTAGTTAGTACTTAGTAGTAAAAGAGCAAAGCCTACGGCTTTGCTCTTTTGTTTTTTCTACTTACTACTAACTACTTAGTACTTACTAGATTTCCGTTAGAATAATTGGTCCATCTTCGGTGATAGCCACTGTGTGTTCGAAATGAGCTGATTTTGAACCATCAGCAGTTTTGATGGTGTACCCATCTGACAACGAAACAATGTCGGGTTTACCAATGGTAATCATTGGCTCGATAGCGATAACCATTCCTGGCTGAAGTAGCACCCCTGCGCCATTTTTACCGTAATTGGGAATATATGGATCTTCGTGAATATGTTTCCCAACACCATGACCTGCAAGTTCTCGTACTACACCAAAACCATGTGGACGAACCACGGCAGATACGGCGTATCCAATATCCCCTGTCTTATTACCAACTTTTGCCATTTCGATTCCTGCTATCAATGATTCTTTGGTGACTTGCAATAATTCTCTCGTTACTTTTGTTCCTTCACCAACAATAACTGTTGTTGCATGATCAGTAAACAATCCTTTGTGATTGAGTCCGCAATCAATCGACACAACATCACCATTTTTCAAAATAGTTTCTTTCTTTGGAATACCGTGCACGATTTCACTGTTGACTGATACACACAATGCACATGGAAACGGCGTAGGAGCCCCTTCTGGACGATAATTGAGGAATGCTGGAATATCTCCCCCTTCGGCAATCAATGCAAGTGCTCGCTCTTCCAAATCCCAGGTACTCATCCCCGCCTTTGTTTCTTTTGCCAAAGTATCGACAATAAAAGCCAAACGTTTTCCGCCTTCTTTCAAAATTTCAATTTCTTCTTTTGTTTTAATAATTATTTTCATTTTGTTATGCTAGTTCTTTTATGATTTCATTATGCACCTCTTCAATTGTTTGTTCACCGTTGATATCGTGGAATTTGTACATTGGAAGTTCATGGAAATACGCCATTGCAGGAATAACATTCCAATCAAACCAACTTAATCTTTTTTTGATTTCATCTGTGTGATCATCTGCACGCCCTCGCCCCATCAAACGCTCTGTCGCCCACTCTTCTGAAACATTCACGTAAATCACATGCATGTCTTCTCTCCCAAGAAAACGTAAGGCACTATCTAGAATTGGAGCTTCGTGCGGACGGCGAGCCACTCCATCGAGAATCAAATCTTCTGCGCCTGTCACTTCTTTGACCAAGAAATCTGACCACATCCAGATTGGTAGAAATTCAGGGAGTAAATCACCGCGAGACATTTGCTCTTTGGCTTTTTTTGCAGCAAAAGAATCACTTTCAATAAAAGCACGGAAGGCGGCCCCTGTTTCAATGTATTTGACTGTCCGTCCTTGTTTTTCTAATTGTTCCTTGAGAAGTTGCGCTTGTGTCCCCTTACCAGCACCTGAGCGACCGAAGAAAATGTATGTGGAATTCATAAGTGAATTATAACACAAGAGATTATCAGTACGAACAAATAAAAAAGAACGACAACTATCTGTTATCGTTCTTTTTTATTCATATCAGAATTTTAGTATTCTCGAAGTGATAGCTGTGCTTCGATTCGTTTTACCAAATCAATAACCACAGAAACCGCAATCAAGAGTGATGTACCTCCAACGGTCAGCGATGTGATTCCTGTTGCACTTTTGAGTACCAACGGAATAACCGCAATAAGACCCAAGAAGAGTGCACCAAAGAGTGTTAGACGAACAATGATATATGAAAGATATTTCATTGTTGCCTCCCCTGGACGAATTCCTGGAATAAATGCTCCACTCTTTTGGAGATTTTGAGACATTTGTTCTGGGTCAAACGTAACTGCTGTATAGAAGTAGGTAAACAATACAACGAATATGAAGTATACGAGTGGGTATGCCCAAGCTGATGCAACAAACCAAGACATTGCATGTGCAATACTTGCTAAAACAGCATATGAAGAATTAGCAAACAAATTTGCAATCAACTGCGGAAAGAGCAAGATTGAGAGCGCAAAGATGATTGGCATAACTCCTGCTTGGTTCAAACGAACTGGAATGTATGTTGATGTTCCACCAATTACCCGATTACCATGCACTTGTCGTGCATACGTCACCGGAATCTGTCGTTCTGCATCATTCACAAATACCACGAATGCAATAATCAATACTCCAAGTGCAGCAAAGAGTAGGAATACTGGCAATTGAGAAATATCGAATGAGTAGATTGCTTGGGCAATACTTGTTGGAAGTTGCGCAACGATACCAGCAAAGATAAGGAGTGAGACTCCGTTTCCAATACCGAATTCAGAAAGCAATTCTCCAATCCACATAAGCAACACAGAACCTGCAACAATCACCGCTAGGTTAAGTGCAAATCCAAATGTTGATAGATCAAGAATAATTCCTTGTTTCTTCAAAAGCAACAAGAATCCAAATCCTTGCAACAGCGCCATTGGCACAGTCAAAATTCGAGAATATTGCGCGAACTTTTGACGCCCTGCATCACCGTTGTCTTGATACGCAGATTTAATGCGTGGAGACAAAATAGTGAGCAATTGCATTATAATCGAAGCTGTAATGTACGGACTCACTCCAAGCATAATGATTGAAAGATTTGATAGTCCTCCACCTGAGAGCACATTCAATATTCCAAAGAATTGATTGTTAGCGAGAAATTGTTGCAAACGAGCCACATCTACTCCAGGAACTGGAATAGCTGCAAGTAAGCGGAACAACACAAGAAAACCTACTATAGCCAAAATTCTATTACGAAGGTTTCGGTCAGTTACTAGCAGTTTAATTTTCTTTAAGAGTGTATTCATATGTTTTGAATGTATTAGCGGATAGTTCCACCAGCTTGTTCTATTTTCGCCTTAGCTGAATCACTTACGAAACAGTCAGATGAAATAGAGAGCTTTTTTGTAAGTTCACCAGTAGCCAAAATTTTGACTTGAGGAAGAACACCTTGTGTTCGCTTGATCAAACCATTTTTCAAAAGCAATGCTCTTGTAATAAATGTTCCCGCTTCAAATACTTTGTCCAAAGTTCCAACGTTTACCACTTTGAAATCTTCTTTGACTGATTTGTTACTGTTTTTTCCACGTCCACGAAGTTTCGGAAGCTTCTTGATGATATCGCGCATTTGTGGGCGCTTTTTGTTACCAGCACGAGCTGTTTGCCCTTTACCTCCACGTCCAGATGTTTTACCACTTGAACCTCCACGTCCAATCAATTTCTTTTTCTTGTTTGGTGTTTTTTTAACGAGTGTATGTAGTTGCATATTATTGTTGTGTTGCTACTTTTTCTTCTACTGCGACCACAGGACTAGCATGTACTTTTTTGACTGCAATTTGAGAAAGTGCAGAAATAGTTGCACGAGCATTGTTCATTTTGTTCTTACTGCCAGAGTTAATCTTTGCAGTAACGTTCTTGATACCAGCCAAGATCAAAATATCACGCATAGCAGAACCTGCTACGAGACCTTTTGATTTGTTCGGCATCATCATTACTTGTGCACTGTTGTATTTTGCAGACACATCGTGATGGATTGAACCTTCTTTGTTCAATTTGACTGTAATCATATTTTTGCGAGCTGCTTTCAATGCTTTTGCGATTGCAAGTGCAGTGTCAGCACCCTTT
>CAYUGY010000003.1:17672-34443 GCA_964444515.1 uncultured Candidatus Saccharibacteria bacterium
TCCAACAGAGCCTTTGTGGTCTCCGATTGCAATAGCAACTGCGAAACTCATACGGCGTCCTCCTGATACCACACGAGTAACGCGACGAATAGAGATCATCTTTTGATCGAATTCAGGTTTTGGTCGTTCTGCATAAGTTTTTCCTCCTGGACCTCCTGGTCTTCCCCCTCTTCGTGGTGGACGAGCACTACCTGCTCCTGCTCCAGTTCCTGTGTTTGGTTTTGTATTTGTGAAAGCCATAAAATTAAAACTTAAGTCCTGCTTCGCGAGCAGAATCTGCTACTAATTGAACACGACCAGTATACTTGAAACCATTGCGGTCAAAAACAACTGCAGTAATCTTTTTTGCTTGTGCAATTTCGGCAATTTTCTTACCGACAACAACTGCGCGTTCTGCTTTTGTGCCTTTTGTCTCTTTGATGTCAGATGCTTCACCAATTGTGACACCTTTTGTATCATCAATCAATTGAGCGTACATATGGACGTTTGAACGGAATACAGAAAGACGTGGAATACTAGCTGTGCCAGAAACACGACTTCTAATCTTGCCTTTCAAACGAATTCTTTTTTCAGTTTTCTTTTGTTGTGTATTCATATACTATGCAGATTTCTTACCAGCTTTGCGACGAATAACTTCCCCATCATAACGGAATCCTTTTCCTTTATATGGTTCTGGCTTTTTCAATGCGCGAACTTTTGCTGTAAATTGTCCGACCAATTCTTTATCAATACCTGATACGGTAATGTTGTTCTTTTCAGCAGTTACTGTCAATCCTTCAGAGATTGGAACAATAACAGGGTGAGAAAAACCAAGTGCTAATTTGAGATCTGAACCAGCTACTTCACTTTTGAAACCAACTCCTTCAAGAATCAATTTCTTTGAGAATGGAGTAACTACTCCTTCGATCATATTTTCTAGGTGAGATGCGTAAGTACCCCAAAGAGAACGAGAAAACTTATCAGTCTTTCTTGGTGTGAAAGTGAGTGCATTATCTTCGATCGCAATAGTAACCACATCAATGACAGGACGAGTAAGTGTGCCTTTCGGACCAGTTACTGTCACCATACCGTAGTCGAGTTTTACTTCAACACCAGCAGGGATTTGTATAATTTTTTTACCAACTCTTGACATATATATTTGATTACCAGATTTCGAATAATACTTCACCTCCGACCTGTTCTTTTTTCGCTTCCTTGTCAGTCAAAATACCTTTTGGAGTAGAAAATACTGTCACTCCAAAGCCATTCTTCACTGATTTGATATCGCGAATACCAGCGTACATACGACGTGATTGTTTTGAAATACGTTTTACGTCACTGATTTTTGATTTTCCATCTACGTATCGAAGTGTAATTTCGATCATAGGACGGTCACGCTTCACGAGAGCTTTTACATCCTCGATGAAATTTGCGCGCTTCAAACACTCTAAGATAGCGAGTTTGATTTTTGAATGAGGAACAACAACAGTTTCTTTCGAAACCATTGCTCCGTTCTTCATTGATATGAGCATGTTTGATATTGGGTCCATAATAATTTGATGTTATTAGAAAAGAATTACCAAGAAGACTTACGTACTCCTGGAATCATTCCGTCGTTTGCTAACTCACGGAAACAGATTCGACAAAGTCCGAAATCACGCATAAATGCGTTTCCACGACCACACTTAAAACAACGATTCTTTGCACGAACCGGAAATTTTGGTTTCTTTTCTGCACGGGCTTTTGTTGATGTTTTTGCCATAGGAAAAATTAATTAGCCTTTTTAAGGGACTAATAGTGAATAATAAGTGATGAGATATCGCATTATTTTTCTTAAATAGCCTGTAAATACTGGGTACTTAAGGAGAACAATGGATCAAACACCACGAGCACATAATAACATAATAAAAGACCGAAAACAAGGGTTTTCGGTCTTTATACGGATTCTATCTTTAGCATATTTTAACCACCGGACAAACATCTTCTGGCATAGTGGTTTTGATTGAATTTTGATTCTTGAGGGCAATAATTTTCTCCATTGTCTTGTCCCCCACAACACCAGTGGCTGGAATATTGTATTTTTTCTGGAATTTAATTACTGAAGATTTGGTGACTGCACCATAAAAACTTGTCACTTTGGTTTGTTTTGGAAAAAAACCCTGAGCTACAAGAAAACGCTGTAATTCCAATACATCGCTTCCTTTTTTTCCTGTTGCAAAATAAACAGTATTTTTTGAAGAAGCTATGTTTGTTACCGATGATACTTTTTGAACAACTATAGACTGAGAAGGTGTCGCAATGGTTGCTTGCTGTACAACTGGTGCAACTACCGGCATTGGAGGGACAAACCCTCCTCTGCGAGTATTTACAATAACTTGTGTGGCGGAAACAACGGAAGAAGGAGTTCCTTGCCCTCCGTCATTAACTGGTATAACACGAAAATCATACAAATGATTATTAATCAAACCAGTAACAATAGTACTTGTTGCAGCACTAACAGCATCATTAAAGGTACTCCATGAGGTTGTGCCATTTTCACGATATTGAATAACATAATCAGAAATGACACTTGTTCCGATATCAACCGGGACTGCCCATGTTAGTGTCATTGCATTATTAACAGCAGTAGCAGAGAGAGCGGTTGGGGCAAGTGCAGTTGTTCGAGTAAAAGAAATTTCAGCTGAACGCGGCGTAAAGTTTGGTGAATATGAATCAGTGTCACTTTCTTGTACAACTGCATAATATGTTGTCCCTGCAGTGAAGTTCAAAGTATCTATCGTTGCACTTGTTGTAGTTGCTGTATATACCCCGCTCGTTGTTCCGTATGAAATTTTGTAGGCAGTCAAAGAGCTTTCGAGTACTGATCTTGATGACCAGCTAAACGTCATTTGCCCGAGTGATTCGCCAACAGAAAGATTTGAAGGAGTCATCATATTGATCGCATACAATCGAGCCATTTGAGCGAAACCTGCGGTATTTGGATGAACATCCTGACTGGTCGCCATCAAATCAATATAGTGATATCCGTCGTTGTAGTGATTTTTGAAAAAGGTCCAAAAATCAGGTCCGGCTGAAACACCAGTATTTGAAATAACTGTTGTGTAATACGGCTGATACGGCTCAAGCAAATTATGAAAAGCGCTATCAATCGAATAGTTCGGATATGCAAGCCAAATATTTGCAGTACTAATTCCGTAACGAGTTTTCAATTCTGTATTAATAATCGTTGTCAGATTTGTTTGTAGTGATGAAGCGGTAAGGTTATTATATGCGTCATTAACTCCAAGATTTACCAATGCTTTGTTTGGAGCAAGAGCCGTTACTCTTGTACGATATCCTGCCCCACTCATGATACTGACATAGCCAGCTGAAGTAACACCGGCTTTTCCATCGTTCATAATAAATACCGGATATCCATAATACGAGACGAGGGTATTTTGTAATTTTGTGAGAAACCCTTCTTTCCAGCGTCCAGAAAACGCACCATGTTGTGGAAATTGACGATTGTCATTTGAAACCGTTCCCGCTGGTGCTTGTGTCCAATTAGCAATTGGTGTTGCGCCGAGGTCAGTATCGTAATACCCTTCAGTAATTGAGTCACCGACTCCTAAAATAATATCTCCGATACCAAGATTGGTTGCTTGATCGTGATTACCTGCTCCTGTTTGTACGGTCTGACTCGAATCAACAATATATACATCGATTGTATATTCAGCTTTAGTAAGTGACGTAAACGATGCGGTAAAAGGTGAAGACATATCATACACTGTCTGCTCTGTTACTAGGTCTTTATTCAAAACAAATTTCACTCCACCGCTTGATGGAAGTCCGGCACTTGCGACTGTTGCAGTAATAGACAATGTTGTACTTGTTTGAATATACGGAATATAAAACGGTGCTGTATAATCATCCGTAATTGCACGAGTTGCAACCAAAGGCGCACCGACAACTCCCTTTATTGGACTAGTAATAAAAATATATCCAGCTTTGACTGGTATAACATTTGAAATCGAAGCAGTCCCCTGACTGTTGACCGCCATAACAGAGAAATCATACGTAGTATCAGTTGTAAGCCCAGTAACAGTCGCACTTGTACTGGTACTAACTCCATCAGTAAATGTTGTCCATGAAGTATCTCCGTTTAATCTATATTGAATCGTATAATCAGTAATACTTGCTCCACCGTTTGATGGTGCAGTCCATGTAAGTGTTACCGACGTTGCATCAGCGCTACCTGCAAGTGTTGTGATAGCGGACGGAACCGAAGCAGCAAAAGAAGCAGAAGGAAGCAGTAACACGGTGAGTAAAAAAAATTTTACAAAAAAATGTCTCCCTATCTTTTCTCTCTTTTCTCTAAAAAATCGGTTCATATAATATCGTATAAATTAGTACTGATCACTACCGCACAATCATGTTCCAAAGTTTTTTATCGACAACACCTGTTTGTTTTACTCCTTTTTTCTTTTGGTATGACTTAATCGTACTAGATACTTGTTTTCCAAAAATACCGTCATTTTTAATACCAAGTTTTTCTTGAATACAACGAACATCATTTCCACGACTTCCAATAGAAAGTGTTCTTGCGTATGAACAACTGGTTGTTATATTTTTTTCTACTGCTGGTACAACGACCGGTTGTGTTGCGTCCCCAGTGCTCGAATAAAACTTTATATATTGTATTACTGACTTTCTTGGGATCGTTAGATTTTTCTGTGTACCAAAACTAAACGGAACGATACCAACACTGTCTGAAAAATCTGGTTTAGTTGCCACTGCATATCCGGTAATATTAACTCCGTTATTAAATACAGCACTTGTATTAGTTGTAATACTTGGACTTGGAATCGAGCCTTGGATTGAAGATGTTCCATTTACACCACCTACCACAGGAACAGCACGAGGAACTGAAATATTAGTACGTCTAGTTGTCGTTGTAGTGACAGTTGCGGGGTCATCTATGGTAAACGTATATGTTGATGGATCAGAAAGAAATGTCTGCCCACGAAGAACGAAAGAATATGTTGTAGATACTGTCGGCGTTCCAACAAAATTTGAACCACTGATAGAGAGACCTGGTGGCAACGAACCTGACACAAGGAAGAATGCCGGACTACTAAGACTACTCAAGCTACTGATCGCACTAGTGTATGCAGTTCCTTTTGTGCCACTTGGTTGGGTACGAGAAAAATTCAAAATATCAAAACTATCAACACGATGCGAATTTGTCTGAACAACATACAATCTTCTATTAACACTGTCAAAATAAATATGCGTTGGACCGTTGATACCATTTTGAGAAGGTAAGGCTGTTGCCGTAGTGAAAGAATCTTGTCCCAACACCGCAAAAGCCGAAGCGAAGTTTGAAACACCACCAGAAAGATCAAAGATTAGTACTCTGTTATTTGTAACTTCAGCAACATACAGTAATTGGTCAGCTTGATTCCAAGCAACACCACGAGGCAGACTCATTGTACTTGCCGTAGTTCCGACACTGTTTGTTGAACTAGATGCTTGTCCCAAGATAGTTGCAGCGGCTCCATTGGCTATTGATGTAAGCGAATATATCAACACCCGATTGTTTCCTGAATCAGCAACAATCAAGCGACTATTGGTCGAGTCGACAGTAACTCCATATGGTGTATTCATTCCAGAACCAGTACAGCTTCCAGAAAGTGTAATGTTTGTAGAACTTGAAGTGAAATCACATTGACCGAGTACATTTTCAGCAGTCAATCCACTTCCGATACTTGCAAGATTATACACAACGAGACGATTGGCACTGTAGTCTGTAACATACAATTTATCTGTCACACTATTATACGCAACCGCAGTAGGTCCGACTAAGTTAGTAGCTGAAACAGTGGCAGTACTGCAAGTAGTAGTGAGATCCGCCTTACCGAGTGCATAACTAGCAGACATATTGTTTCCGGTCACACCTGAAGACAGATCATAAATCATCACACGTTTGTGTGCGAAATCGGCTACAAACAATCGTTTATGAACAGAATCATAATCGAGCCCTAGTGGTGTACTTAATCCCGCAGCAGTACACGAACCAGCACTACTACCTGTTGAAGTTGCTTGACCGAGATAGTATGTAGGAACAACGCTTGAAGGAACATTATCACTTGTCAGTGTATACACAAGTACACGATTATTGTTTGCATCGGACACAAACATATAGTGATGGTCAGGATCAATAACTGCACCGATTGGTGTGTTCATACCGTTTGCTCTGACAGTTGCTGACTGTAACGCAGTTTGAGTATAGACCGGAAGATCACTCGAATCGAGCTGTCCAAGCAAATCTGTTGCTGCCATATTGTTACCAGTAATACCTGCTGATAAATCATAAAAAGTAATACGGTGATAGTTAAAGTTAAGAATATACAAATAGCCGTTGACCTCATCATACCCAGAAGAGATTGGTCCTCCCAAACCAGTACCATTTGAATTCGCTGCCGCACTCGATGTCGTAAGTAATGTTTGTCCGAACGCATTCGCAGCAATAACACCATTAGTGAACGTTGTATAAACCACCGTGCGATTATCCGATAGGTCATTTACAAAGAGACGGTTGTTTGTCGCATCATACGTCAATTGACGAGGTGCACTCATTCCACAACCGTTAGTTGTACCTGAATTACAGGTACCGTTAGCAAATCCGGCTGCAGTATTGGTAGTGCTGGTAGTAAGATTCGGTTGACCAAGCACAATTGTCGCTGTTATTCCACTACTACTTAATCCCCCTGAAATATCCCACCCCACAACTCGGTGACATGTCGGATCTGACGCAAATACTCGTCGTCCACTGACATCGACAGCAACACCGATCAAATTTCTTGAAAGTGTACTACTACAAGTACTAGTAGTCGGTGTCCCAAGACTTGTTTGCCCGAGCACATAACTTGCAGACATTCCAGTGCTTACGGTTCCACTTGAAAGATCAAAACCCATTATGCGGCCATTCGTATAATCAGCAACGAGGAGTGTCTTCGTTGTTGTGTCATATGCCAAAGCACTTGGACCAGACATTGTACTTGCAGTTGAGCCGGCAGTTGATGTAGTAAAACTTGTTTGACCAAGGACATAGGTCGCATTCATCCCATCAGTAATACCACTTGAAGCAATGTTCGCATAAACGAGCACACGATTACCTGAAAAATCTCCTACAAATAACATATCAAGTGACGGAACATAGAGCACACTTGTTGGAAGAATAGTAGTTGATTGAGTAGCAACTGCAGTACCACCACGAAAGCTTGGTTGACCGAGCACATTATCTGCAATTCTATCTACCGGAGTATTATTAGAATTAAGGTTATACACCATGACACGTCGTTGAGATGAATCTGCAACGAAAAGCTTGTGGAGTGTCGTATCAAGCCACATCCCTTGAGGACTCTGCATTGAACGATCTGATGTATACGTATTGTTGGCAATCGTTGCGCCAGCCACCGGATTTCCATTTACATCAGTTTGTCCGAATGTATACGAACTTGTTTGCAATGCAAAAACAGATTTTGAAAAAAACTGCATAAAAAATATTAAAATTAATATACTTATTTTTTTGAATGACATATAGTGTGTTTAGTTTATTTCTTCTATTGTAACACAATTTGAAATAATAAAATCCGCATTTCTGCGGATTTTATTATTATTTCGTTGAGTGAGGAGCGTATGAATAAGTAATCTTATTCATAACGTCCGAATCGAAAACGAAATATAGGTTTATACACGATGTTACGCATCGTAGAACCTTTATTTCTTGAACGGAATTCCGATGTGGTCGAAAAATGCTTTTGCTTCTTTTTTGTTCTTTGCTGTCGTTACGATAGTTAGCCCAAAACCGAATACATCTTTCAATTCTTCATCAGCACATTCAGGGAAAATAGTATGTTCCTTGATACCGAGTGTTAGGTTTCCAATGTCATCGATTGCTTTTGCATCAAAACCACGGAAGTCTTTCATACGAGGCACAGCGACATTGATGAATTTGTCGAGGAAAGAATTCATTCTTTCTCCACGAATTGTTACCGCAACACCAACTGGATCATTTGTTCGGATTTTGAACGAAGCGATTGATTGCTTTGCTCCGCGAACTGTTGGACGTTGTCCAGTGATTTTTGATAGACGGTCAACGATACGATCGTTTACTGTTCTGTCTTTTTTCATCGCAGTACCAGTTCCTGATGCAAGGATTACCTTCACCAATTTTGGTGCAGAAAGTTTGTTTTTGTAACCAAACTCACCTTTCATCAAATCGTACGCTTTATCTGCTTTTTGTTTTACTGTTTCCATATTGTGTAAAATTAAATTTCTTGTCCGCTCTTTTTAGCGATACGAACACTTTTACCTGCGACCTGTTTGTACCCAACACGAGTTTGTTTGCCTCCTTTCGGATCAGCAATCATCACGTTTGAAATGTGTACCGGGAGATTTTTTTCGATAATTTGTCCTACTTCCCCGCGTCCAGTTGGTTTCTTGTGTTTCTTGACTGCGTTTACGCCTTCAAGAATTACTTTTGTTCCTGCAACCACTTTCAACACGGTAGTTTTCTTACCTTTGTCTTTACCTGCTATTACTATTACTTTGTCGCCTTTTTTAATCATATATAAAATATTACACCGGAAGCTTAGATAACTTCTGGAGCAAGAGAGATAATTTTTTGATATCCTCGTTCTTGCAATTCACGTGGAATTGGACCGAAGACGCGACCTCCTTTTGGTTCACCTTTTGTTTTGTCGATAATAACAACTGCATTTTCATCAAAACGAATGTATGAACCATCTTTACGACGAAACGCATTTCGTTGACGTACGACAACTGCCTGACAAACATCCTTTTTCTTGATTTGTTTGCGAGGTTCAGCAACTTTGATAGAGATAACAACTTTATCTCCTAGTTGCGCATAGCGACGCTTTGAAGATCCAAGAATCTTGAAAACCTTACCGATTTTACCACCAGTGTTGTCTGCTATTTTTACGACTGTTTCTGTTTGAATCATATAACGAAAATTAGTTAATTATTGAACGACCTTAAAATGTTTGTCTTTTGAAAGTGGACGAGTACTTTCGATTTTTACTTTCTCCCCTGCTTTTGCAGTATTGCTCTCGTCATGAGCTTTGTATTTCTTAGTGATTTGATAGTATTTCTTGTACTTCGGGTGCTTTTTGAATGTACTTACTGCGACTACGACTGTCTTATCCATTTTGTCAGATACGACTGTACCACTCAATATTTTCTTTTTTGTTGTTTCTGTTTTCATATAAATATAAATTATTGACGGGATACAATGCGAGTCTTGATCGGCAATTTTGTTCCTGCCTTTCGAAGTGCTTCACGAGCAACTGCCTCTGATACACCATCAACTTCAAAAATAATACGACCTGGGAGTACTTCCATACAGTATCCTTGTGGATCTCCTTTACCCTTACCCATACCTACTTCGGCTGGTTTTGCAGTGAATGGACGATCTGGGAATATGCGGATCCAAATACGAGCAACTTTTGTTGCAGTACGAGAAAGCACCTTACGAGCTGATTCGATTTGGTTTGATTTTACACGAGCAGCAGATTCTGCTTTCAATGCATAAGAACCGAACGAGATTGTTGTACCTCGAGTATCAGGAGTCGCTTGTTCCATGTTGCGACGACCTGTTTGCCATTTTCTAAATTTTACTTTCTTTGGGAATAACATATCAATGATTCTTATTGTTTAGTGTTCTTATCCTTTTCAGAAAAGACTTCACCTCGATAAATCCAGACCTTTATACCGATAACACCGTATGACATACGAGCACGTTCGCGCGCGAAGTCTACGTCTGCACGGATTGTTTGCAGTGGAATTGAACCACGTTTGATTTCTTCAGTACGAGCGATTTCTGCTCCACCAAGACGTCCGCCCAAACGAATACGAGCTCCTTCTACTCCACGAGTAGCCATCACTTTTTCGATTGTTGATTTGAGGACACGACGGAATGGCAAACGCTTTTCAAGACCTTCAACGATCATGTATGCAACGAGTTTTGCATCTGCTTCAGGAGTATCAACTTCAACAACGTCGAGTTTGAAATCTGCAGGAAATACAATCCCCTTTTTGCCGAGGAAAGATGCGATATCTTTCTTCAATTTTTCGATACCTTCACCTGAACGTCCGATAAGCATACCTGGACGTGAAGTTTTGATAATCAAGCGAGTAGCTTTTTGGTTGCGTTCAATAGCTACATCCGCGATGTAGTTTTGGCGCAAACGCTTATCAAGAAAACCACGAATAAGCACGTCTGTTTTCAAGAAGTCGCGGTATTTTTTGTCAGTTGCGAACCAGCGTGATTTCCAATCACGGAGAGTAACCAAACGATGTGAAAATGGGTGTACAGTCTTAGACATAATTATTTGTTAGTTTTTTTAGTAGTTTTTGGTTTTGCACCTTTGACCTTTGATGAGTCTTTTACACCCAATTCAATCACAACATTACTAGTGTGTTTGTGGATAGGAAAAGCTGAACCGCGAGCACGTGGCATTGAGCGTTTTAGAACAACTCCTTTATCAACCATAACGTTTGAAACGTATAGATCTTCTTTCTTTACATCAGCTTTTGACAATGCATTTGCAACTGCTGAATTCAAAAGTTTTTTGATTGGCAAAGACGCACGCTTTGCAAGGAAATCGAGTTCGATAACAGCATCTTGTACCTTTTTGCCTTTGATAAGTTGCGTAACGAGACGAACTTTACGAGGAGCTTGGCGATAGTTGTGTAGTATTGCTTTCATATAGGTAAAAATTATTTCTTCTTAGCGTCAGTAGAAGCTCCTTTCGCAGCTTTTGCAGCAGAAATTTCAGCTTCTTTCTTCTTCTGATCAAGTTCTTTCTGCATTTTACCTCCGTGGCGAGTAAATTTCTTTGTTGGAGAAAATTCACCAAGTCTGTGTCCGACCATATCTTCAGTAACCAATACTTCGATGTGCTGACGTCCGTTGTGAACACCAAAAACAAACCCTACCATTTCAGGTGAGATTTGAGATGCACGTCTCCAAGTTTTAATAACCCCAGTTTCAATGGGTTTCTTTCCTTCTATCTTTGATAGAAGCTTTGCGTCAACATATGGACCTTTTTTGAGCGATCGTGTCATTTTGTTTGTTGTTTCAGGAAAAGAGAATAAAGACAAATGCCTCATTTATACATAAATGCATAACACCGTTCTGTATTGTAGTCCAAAATGGACTAACTAACGGGATCGAGGGAAAAGCTTAAGCTTGACCTTAGAAAATTTAATTAAAAATTGCTCTTAATTGAGCATTCCTTGAATACCTATACGGTTGTTCAAAGTCTCTGACATCTTAGCAGAAGAGCGGTCAGTCGTCAAGACTATCCAAAAGACTTAAAAGATTAAAGGCTGACACTATAGTGTCAGCCTAATTTTGCTGTTTAAAATCAATAGATTACAGACCAAATTTTCTAATTTCTGATTGAGCTTTACGATACAGTTCATTTATATTTGAAACAGGAACGTACACAAGAACATCTCCATTGTTACCATCTGAACCTCTTATATTTATTCCATATAAATTTAGCTCATCGTCAAAAATTGGAGAACCTGAACATCCGACTTTAGACACCATACCAAGTGCTGGATAGACGACAGATCCGTTCTCAATAAATTCCTTATGCTTTTCCTCATCATTTGGACCCACCGCAATACAAGTAGTATCAAAATTATTAACTGCGTACATCATATCAATAGGAAATATTTCCTGACGCATTACATAATAAGGAAAAACTAAGGGTGTGTGTGGATTAAATTCACACTTTGAATTGTAGAGAATTTGCCCACTAAAAGGTTTAAAAACCTTTGCATTAGTATTAAATTCAATATTCTGATGTCTTCTCGAATCTTCAACAACAAATAAAACGAGGTCTTCGGATTTTTTATCGCTATAGAATGGCTCAGAAAGAATCTTGAGTTGCACACTCTTTGCTCCGAGTAAAAAAGTAAAATCAGTGTAAGGATTACTTATGAAGTGGTGTTTACAGGTAGCAATTACCTTAATTCTTCGAGAGAGATTCTTATAAACAAACCCCATACCCCTTTGAATTCTTTCTTGTTCATAGTGTCTTACAATCGAAATTAGTGGGTTCTTGTCAGTTCCTAATATATTATCAATATTCATTTTTGTGGTTATTAAATTGGTTATCACAAAAGACAGAATCTTCTCTGAAAACCAATTTAATACGAATCGAAAGAACGATCCTTTATATATTATCACTAATTTTTTATTTGTCAAATAAACCTACTTGATTGAAACTATTTTTTCTTTTATTAAAATCTCCAAAGCCTTTTTGTAATTATCTTTTAAATCCTTGTTTTGCAAATGAATCAGTTTTTGGACCTTTTTGTATCCCCCGTCGGCATAAGCTTTGACGAGCTGGCCACGGATCTGACGAAATGAACCTTCGAATTTAGACTGTTTCTGATAGGTCGTGCTTTTGCGATGAGTCTTGATTCCCTGCCCTTTCAAATACGTTCCATAATCCATCATCGCTGAATAGAATTTTCGGGGATTTTTTGTATCGACTTTTTCTTTCAAGATGCTTTCGATTTGACTATCAGTAACATTTTCTTTGTTTTGTAAAAAATGATGAATGATGACCGTGCGGACATTAGTCTCAATCACGAGTTCTGATTGATTGTATGCAAACACACAAATCGCTCGAGCAGTGTATGGACCGATTCCCGGAAGACTGATGAGCATGTCGCGACTTTTTGGAAAGATACCTTTGTAGGTTTTTTGAATTTCAATACACGCACGTTGTGCAAACAATGCACGGCGATTGTAGCCGAGACCTTGCCAGTATTGCAAAATAGTTTGTGTGTTGGCACGAGCAAGCACTTTGGCCGTCGGAAACTTTTTCAAAAACGCTTCATATTTCGGCACAACTCGCGGAGCTTGGGTTTGTTGCAACATCAATTCGGAAATGAAAATACTATACGGATCAGTCGTCTGTCGCCACGGCAAACTATGCCGGCCATTCTTTTTGTACCAACCGTATAGCATATTCCGAAACTCCCCTGTTTTCATTTTGCTATTATACACAAAAACAAAAACTGCCAAACGGCAGTTTTTGTTTGTATATTGCTATACGATTTTTATCTCTTCTTACCTGTCTTACGACGAGTAACAATAAGATGGTTTGAGTATTTCTTCGGAGTACGAGTCTTTCGTCCACCAGTTACTTTACCCCATTTAGTCTTCGGTCGGCGTGTTCCACGTCCTTGTGCACCTTCACCTCCACCGTATGGGTGGTCTACTGGGTTCATGGCAGAACCTCGGACAGTTGGGCGAATACCCTTCCATCGTGACGCACCTGCTTTACCGTAGTTACGAAGTTTGTTTTCTGAGTTTCCGACTTCACCAATTGAAGCGTAACACTTTTCATGCACTTTTCGGATTTCTCCTGAAGGCATTTTCAAACTTGTGTATCCTTCGTCATTCGCAATAACTTGGATAAAGGTTCCAGCACTTCGGCCAAGTTTCGCGCCACCACCTTGTTTCAATTCCACATTGTATACAAATGTACCAACGGCAATGTTTTTGAGTGGTAGACGGTTTCCTGGTGTCAGTGGAGCTGTTTCAGATACGATGAATGTATCACCTACCTTCATTCCTTTTGGAGTAAGCACATAGCGCTTTTCTCCATCAGCGTAGACTGCGATTGAAATGAAAGAAGTTCGGTTTGGATCGTATTCAACAGAAGCAATTTTCGCTGGAATGTTGAACTTGTTGTACAAGAAATCAATCATTCGGTATCGGCGCTTATTTCCTCCTCCTTTGTGGCGAGTAGTAATGCGTCCAGCGTTGTTGCGTCCCATATCACGCTTTCCTCCTTTTGTTAGACTTTTGAGTGGTGTACCAGTCGTTAATATTTCACGATAGTTAATCGTTTGCATGTTACGACGTGATGGTGTTGTTGGTTTATATGTTTTCATATTTATGCAATAGAGATAGTATCACCCTTTTTAAGGAATACGACCGCTTTTTTACCACCACCTTTGGTTCCCCAATTACCACGAACAAGACGAATCTTATTCATAATTTTTGTGATGTTTACCTTTACTGGTGTCACTTTATAAAGTCGAACAACTTCTTTGATAATTTCAGACTTTGTTGCTTTTGGTGCAACCATAAATGTGTATGCATTGAATTCTGACATCTTCGCAGCCTTTTCAGTCATACGAGGAGCTAGAATAATAGCATTTGCATCTTTTTTAACTTCTTCAGTTTTTTCGATTTTCTTTGCCATATATTATGCAGTTTTTGAACCCAAGAATGCGAATGCAGTCTCTGGTGCAATAACGATTACGAATTTATGTGTCAACACATCAAGAACGTTCAAGTCCTTCAATTGTTCACAGTCGACCTGCGGAATATTTGCAAAACTCTTTTCAAGTACTTCATTGCGTCCATCGATAAGGATAAGACCGCGATTTGCGCGCTTGTGTCCAAGTTTTTCAAATTCTTTCATACTTGCGAATGCATCGATAACGATTTGCGCATTTGCAGTTTTCATTTCTTTGAATTTGATTTCATCAATGAAGATCATTTCACCGTCGCGGTTTTTTGCAGACAGTACAGAGAACAATGCTTTTGTGCGCATTTTCTTGTTGATCTTTTGACTGTAATCTTTTTCAGAGCGTGGACCGAAAGTCACACCTCCGTGACGCCAGATTGGAGAACGAGTAGAACCGTGACGTGAACGTCCTGTTCCCTTTTGCTTCCATGGCTTCTTACCACCTCCGCGGATTTCACTTCTGTCTTTTGTGTGAGCAACGTTTGGTCGAGCGTTTGCTGCGATTGCTGTTGCTACTTGGTGGACAAGGTCAGTATTGAGCGCGAGCCCAAAAACTGCTTCAGGAAGAGCGACAGTACCAAGTGATTTAGCTGCTTGGTTATAGAGTGTTGCTTCGAGCGCTCCAGCTTCTTTTTTAGAAGTTGCTTTTGCCACTTTCTTAACAGCCACCTTTTTTGTAGTAGTTTTTTCCATATAATTATGCAGTTATTTCAAGTAATGTCCCTCTTCGACCTGGAAGTGCTCCTTTGATGAGGATTGTGTTTGTTGCTTTGTCTACCAATAGAACTTCAAGGTTTTTGACACTAACACGGTCATTGCCCATACGTCCCGCCATACGCATTCCTTTTGGAACACGTGTTCTGAGACCTCCACCGATTGAACCTGGTTTTCTTTCTGAGTGTTTGCGTCCGTGTGTACGTTTGTCTCCATGGAAACCATGTCGTTTAACAACACCTTGGAAGCCTTTACCCTTTGAGATTCCAGCCACTACCACCATATCACCTTTTTCAAAGGCTGATACGTCAATAATGTCACCAACAGCTTTGCCAGCATCTTCTGCGCGGAATTCGCGAAGTGTTTTGTAGGCAGCATCTTTGGTATGACCGAGAACACTCTTCGAAAGACGTTCTTTCTTTTGATCACCGAAACCAACTTGTAGCGCAGTATACCCATCTTTGTCATTAGTTTTCACTTGAGTGACAGTGATTGGACCCGCAACAACTACAGTAGCCGGAGAAACTTTCCCGTCTTCGCCCCAGTATTGGGTCATATTCTGTTTTGTTCCGAGAATAAATTTTTTCATAAATTGTTTGAGGTTTCTAGATTCCTTCGACACCTCCACTATTTCAAAAATTCGGTATAGATAACAGACTCAAAAGTCGTAAGACGTTTTAAGTAAGTTAAAAAACTAGATTTTGAAAGTAAAAGTAACGAAGGATTGAGAAAAATGGATTGACAGTCGCCGAAGCAACTATCTATTCATATTTCTACAGCATCTTCACGTCGATATCGACACCGTTTGGAAGATTGATGTTTGTGAGCGCTTCCATTGTTTTTGGAGACGGGTTCAAAATATCGATCATTCTTTTGTGTGTACGGATCTCGAATTGTTCACGAGCGTTTTTGTAAACGAACGGTGAGCGATTCACTGTGTACTTTTTAATTTCTGTTGGAAGCGGAGTTGGTCCGACTACTGTTGCTTCATGACGAAGTGCGGTATCAATAATTTGCTTGACTGAATTGTCAAGAATTTTATTTTCATAGGCACGAACACGAATACGTAGTGTAACTGTTGCGTCTTCCCCAGATTTCTTTTTTGTTGTCTTTTTTTCTGTAGCCATAGCTTTGGAATGAACTTAAGTACGTGAAGATGAGTGATGCTTATTTGATGATTTTTGTCACCACACCAGCACCGACTGTCTTACCTCCTTCACGGATAGCAAAACGCTGTTGATCTTCTAGTGCAACTGGAGAAACCAATTTCACTGTCAATTTTACTGTATCACCTGGCATAACCATTTCTGTTCCAGCTGGAAGTGTTGCTTCACCTGTAACGTCAGTAGTACGAACATAAAATTGAGGCTTGTAACCTGTGAAGAATGGAGTGTGACGTCCACCTTCTTCCTTTTTCAAGATGTACACTTCACATTCAAATTCTGAGTGAGGAGTAACTGATCCTGATTTTGCGAGCACTTGTCCACGTGTAATATCTTCTTTTTTGATACCACGGAGCAAGATACCAGCGTTGTCTCCTGCCATACCTTCTTGCAGTTGTTTGTTGAACATTTCAATACCAGTTACAGTACTTTTTACAGTATCTTTCAAACCGATAATTTCAATTTCTTCACCAACTTTAACGATACCGCGTTCGATTTTACCTGTAACAACAGTTCCTCGTCCTTCGATTGAGAAGATGTCTTCGATTGGCATAAGGAATGGTTTTG
>CAYUGY010000004.1:0-28271 GCA_964444515.1 uncultured Candidatus Saccharibacteria bacterium
GTGATCTTATTTTTTCTTCGGTTTTGTCTGACAATACGCACATTTACATCCGTATGGCTTGATGAATTCATCGTAGTATTCTTTACCGTAATCGTACGTGATTTCTTCCCCGTTTTTGATATTCTTCTTGGCTTGGATGAATACACGGTTTTTGATTACTTCTGGTTCTGCGTTGGCATGGTGAGCATGGTTGATATACCGAGCAGTGTTTGAACGCATCGAACCGTCGATTGTCCATTTGCTATTTACTTCAAATAAATATTTTGTGGTGTTATCTTCAATTTCTTTGTTTGATTTGAGTTCACCGACGTATTCGATAATCCACTCACCTTTCTTGATATCGTCCATTGCGAATAATCCGAGTCCTGCAAGTCCTTTCTTTACCTTATACCTCTTTGGGTCAATTGTTTCTGGAATTTTCATCCGGTAGTGAATAATGACATTATGTGTTCTGTCATCTTGTATATTATCTAATAAAATAAATTTAAATTAATCCAAATAAGTACATAAACAAACTCTTTCATCTACACATAAGATGACAATGTCATTATCTACTACCGGATTCACCGATAAATTGTATCAAATGTTTGAAGCTAATGCCAAGTATAGTAAGATAGGTGTATGAATCCCGTTAGAAATCGCGGTCGCAGATTTAGATAACGAGGGTAATTTTATAAGACATATTTTAATACATAGTGTATCGGTTTAATATAACGACCGCGACCTATTTCTAACGGGATGAAAATACATCGATTCATTACCCCTTTTACTATCACTGACAAAGAATTAGTTATCAATACACCCGATACCGTCAAACAAATTGGCAGTGTGTTGAAAATGAAAAAAGGAGAAAAAATCATCGTGGTAGACACAATGAAATCTCTCGATATCGAAGTAGAACTATCAGAACTTTCTAAGAAAGAAATCAAAGGAACTATTCTCAAAGAACACAAAAACAAAGCTACTCCAAAAATCCAAGTGATTCTCTGTGCGGCGATTTTGAAAAAAGAACATTTTGAAACCTTAGTTGAAAAAGCAAGTGAGATAGGTGTATCACAGATCATTCCACTTCTCACCGACAGAACAATCAAAAAAGATATTCGTATTGATAGACTCGAAAAAATTGCAAAAGAAGCAACGGAACTCGCTGGACTTGCTCGGGTACCAGAAATTCATGAACCTGTTTCGATGAAAAATGCATTTGCATATACCGCACCAAATGACGCTGTATTTTTCTGCGATACAGAAAAGGAAGGTATCTCTAAACCGCATTCATACAAAAAAGCAGTGATATTCGTCGGGCCCGAAGGTGGTTGGAGTGAAAAAGAGATAGAATTCGCGACACAAAACAAGATGACTTTTGTCTCACTTGGCAGCACTGTATTTCGTGGAGAAACAGCTGGAATCATTGCGAGCTACAAAGGAGTGTACAATTTGTTGTAAAAAAAATAACTCATTACGAGTTATTTAGAGCCAGGAAGCTGAATACCTCCATCATTATTTTGATTACCTGGAATAAATAACGGACCTGCATTGGCAGGAGTTACTGAACCATCAGGTATTGGAAATAATGTTCCGAAGTTAAAAATTTTACAAATGACAATACGTTTTTTTAATTGCCATGTGGTCGGATTTTTTACCTCCATCCATCCACCTCTGTACCATTTTACATAAGATGGCTCAATCCACATAGCTCGTTTTGCATCAATAATCTCTTGCCCGGCCTCAGCCTCAACCCATAAAAGTAAATTTATAAAGGTAGTGTCTTTTTTATTTGCAGAAATGGTATATTTCGAAACCAAGAACTGCATCATTGGCTTACCTTTAAAAGTTGCTGTTGATTTTACAGACTTACTTAGGTCTATATAACTCCGTAGTCTTTCATCTTTTGTTGAGCTAGATTGAGCTCTTACTGTCACATGCACAAAAATGCACAGTACAATATATACTATTTTTTTCATTTTTATATAAATTACAAACCTAGATTATTATATAGTAATAAATTAAAAATGTAAAGGGCACGAAACCGAAGGTTTCGTGCCCTTTTTTCTTAGTGACTTATTATTATTTTATAAAATCTTTGATTGTCACCACAATCATCAAAAGTAACAACAATCCCACCCCTACCAACTGCAATATCATTTGCACTTTTGGTGCTATTGGTCGGCGAATCAGTTTTTCAATTGCAATAATCAATATTTTTCCACCATCGAGTGCTGGAATTGGCACCAGATTGATAACCGCCAAATTAACTGAAATCATTGCGGTAAATGTGAGCAAGTACACGAGACCAAAACTTGCGGCACTCTTAGTGGCTTTGACCAAACCAACTGGACCAGTGACATTGTCGAGTGCGCCACCACCAGTAAATAGTTTGCCAATCAATTGACCGAGACCCTGGACTGTTTCGATGGTTGTATAGTATGTCGCCACGGTGCCTGCCATCACTGCTTGATATGGTTTCAAATGAAGTGTACCGATCATATCAAGACCGATACCGATCTTTGGTGTGTCACCATTTTTGGCAACTGGTACTACTTTGATTGTCTTCTCAACACCAGCACGGGTGACTGTAAAAGTAAGCGGTTTGTCATTATTCAAAGCAACAAGATTTTGAACCGTCTTTGGAGAATCAGCTGAGATTCGAGAAGAATCATTGGTAACAGAAATAATGGTATCTCCTGTTTTCATTCCTGCTTTTTCTGCTGGGCTATTAGTAATCACTTCAGTCACTACCAATTTGGCATTTTGCACTTGTCCACCAAAAGACATTTTTGATGAGGCTTGCATGCCAGTCATTGAAGCGATTGAAAACAGTACGATTGCAACGATCAGATTCATACACACACCCGCCACAAGCACCAATACTTGCTTCCATTTCGGACTATGGGAGAAACTACGATGCTTCATTGATTCTTCCACCGGAGCATCAGGTTGCTCACCGTAGAGCTTCACATAGCCACCAAACGGCAATACATTGATTGCGTACGTTGTCTCACCTTTTTTCTTTGACCATAATCGAGGAGGAAATCCGAATGCGAATTCTTGTACCCAGATACCCAATTTCTTGGCAACAATAAAGTGCCCGAATTCGTGAGCAACGACGAGCACTATAATGATTGCGAGAAATATAAGAATAGACATTTGTATAAATTAAGAATTAATTAGAAAAATCGTACCTTCCGTCCCAAACAACTTCACATTGATTAAAATTCGCCATTGCATCTTTGCAACGTTGAGAATTTTCACCAACACCAAAAACAACGCATGATTCATTTTTAATTCCTTTGTTACTATAAACGTCAAAACCTCCATCCATTCCTTCAAATATAAGATAACTACCTGCAATATAGTATCGTGGAATAATTACAGAATTTTCAATGGTAGTAGTCCCACAAGAACGAACTTGAGTTGACTTATCTTTTGAAAAACTTGCAAGGATTTTACTAATCGAACTACTGTCATTACTCAATGCTCCTGTGTAAGTAACCTTAGAATCTTTGGTGTTTTTAATCTTACCATCTTGTTTTCCAAACATATACACACTTAAAAGAATGATTATAATAACAAGTAATATTGTATTTATATTTGGTTTATTCTTCATGTTTACTAAATCGTCATTACTTCAACTTTCTTTTTTTCAAACAAAGCTTCGAGTTCACCATTTGTTGCATCAACCAATTTTTGTAATTCATCTTGTCCACGGAATTTTTCATCTTCAGTAAGGATACCTTCTTTTTCTTGATCACGAATATCGTTTTGTACTTCTTCGCGAGCTTTACGAACAGAGATACGAGCATCTTCCATTTTGTCTTTCAAAATTTTGACCAATTTCTCACGGTTTTCAGTGGTGAGCATTGGAAAGATTGCACGAATACCATCACTATCAGCAACGATAGACAGACCGATGTCAGCAACTTGTAATGCTTTTTCGATATCTTTGATTTGGTTTTTGTCCCATGGAGCAATACGAAGCGTGCGAGCGTCTTCAATATTGACTGAAGCTACATTTTTGATTGGTGACATTGCGCCGTATACTTCGATCATGATGCCGTCCAAAACAGCTGGTGTCGCGCGACCAGTATGCAAAGAACTGTATTCTTTGGCGAGCCATTCAGTAATCTTTTTTGTTTCTTCTTTAAATTGTGAGAAATTGTATGCCATATGTTTTTTAAATTAGGTTTTAATTATACTATTTTATCGTAGGAAGTGCGAGAGAGATGTACTCCAAAAGCATCTTCGGTGAAGATCCTCGGTCATTTGCAAATATCGTATATTGCAACAATGTTTCAATAAATGACAGATCAAATGTTCGCATTCGAGCGATGTGTGTAATCTCTGATAGAAATGACCTTGTGAACACTCGAGCATCTTTACCTTCATCAAATGAATCAAGTTTTTCTTTGACCCAAGCATTTCGTTCTGCGATTGTCATTTTTAGAAATGAAAGTGCTTCACTATTTTCTTCGGTTTTTTCTTTTCTGATAACGAACACTCGAGACAATAGCGTTGGTGCAAGTGACCCGACATCTGGAATGATGAGGAAAATATGCACTCCTTTGATCGGCTCTTCAAACAATTTGAGCAGTGCTTGAATACTTTCAGAACCAAGACTTCCGGCAACGATAACCATTGCACGCTTTTCATATGCTTCATACGCAGACTGTTTGAATGCACGAGCATCATCGATAGAAAATTGTGTGTATCGTTCAACAAACAACGGATTCTCTGGTGAAATAATTTCTGCTTCTTTCAAAAAAGATTCAAGCACGAGAAATTCATCTTCGCCACCTTCGATAACATATGCATGATGTAATGGATGTTGTAGTGCTTCCATAAATATAAAAATTATTTTTTCAATTACTTTTTAGAGAGGAGTGTTTTCTTGTACGTATCCAAGTGTGCAAGGGTGCTACCGGTACCATTGGCAACACAATAGAGTGCTTCATCTGCAAGCCGAGCTTTCACTCCTGTTTTTCGGAAGACCAATTCTGGCAATCCACGCAATTGCGATGAACCACCTGTCATAATGATACCGTAGTCAATAATATCTGACGCGAGTTCTGGTGGAGTTTCAGACAAGACTTCTTTGATTGCGCCAATCATCAAACGAAGTTCTGGATCAATCGCGGTTACGATTTCATTGGTTCCCAGGTTGATTGTTTTCGGAAGTCCTTCGATGTAATCTCGGCCTTTAATATCCATAAACAATTCTTCTTCGAGTGGAATTGCTGCACCAATTTTTGTTTTGATTTCTTCAGCGGTTTTGTCACCGATCGCAAGATTGTGATTTTTTTTCATATGATCAGCGATAGCCTGGTCGATGCGATTGCCTGCACATTTGACTGATGTACATGCAACGATACCACCAAGTGAAATCACGGCTGCGTCTGTCGTACCACCACCAATATCGACGATCATGTATCCTTTTGATTCATTGATAGGAATCCCCGCACCGAGTGCGGCAAGGATTGGTTCTTTTACGACGTAGGCATTCTTGGCTCCGGCACGTATAGCCGCCTCAATAACCGCACGACGTTCTGTCGAAGTCACACCAGCTGGTACAGAGATAAGTACATCAGGTTTGACCAAAGACCACTTTGGTGTAGCTTTGCCGATAAAGTAACGTAACATTGCTTCAGTGACTCTGTAGTCGGCAATAACACCATCTTTCATCGGACGATATGCGATGATGTGTTCTGGGGTTTTTCCGATCATTTCTTTGGCCTCGATACCGATAGCCAAAATACGATTGTCTTGTTCAGACACAGCCACCACGGACGGCTCATTGACCACAATTCCCTTTCCAGGCACAAAAACCAGCGTATTTGCAGTACCCAAATCAATCCCTAGTTTTTTAGAAAAAATACCCATATGTTTGAAGATTATACCACAAAGCTATTGGTTGTGTTTTTCTAAATCTTCTACTGTATTTATTGGTTCCCAGGAATTACAAATAACAACATTTATAGGGTAAGCGGAGATATTATCTATAATGGTTTGTGGTATGCCTATTTCTCCTCCTTTTAAAGAGCGAGTATTGAAATCGAAGATATTTTCATCCAATACGTAGGAACCTGTTGCAATAAAAGTCCCTTCTTTTTTTTCCATATCACTTTGCGCCGCAAAAGACTGGAGAAGATTGTTTTCAAAAATAATTTTGTAATAATTGGGCATAATACTTTTTTTAACACCAAAAGATCGTTTATATTTTAACAGTTCCATAATGTCATTTTTACCTATCAAATCATCACTGTTTAAGACAAGAAATCTCTCTCCTTCTTCAATAAATTCTTTTGCGGAATGTAAAGCACCGAAAGTACCTGTCATCTCCATATTTTGCTGAATACAAATTATTTTTTTATCAAAAGAAAAATTATTTACAAAATCTTGTATTTTTTCTTTCATATAATTCACAACCAAAATAACCTCTGTAATCTCTTCTGGAAGTTCTCGTAAAATAAGTTCCAAGATTGTCATATCTTTAATTTTTAAAAGAGGTTTTGGGTTTTCATAAGTAAGAGGACGAAGACGTGTTCCCTTTCCTGCGCATAGTATAATGGCTTTCATTTGTATATTTTATCACAAAAAAAAGACAGTCTTATCGACTGTCTAAAAATACTCTTTTCCAAGCCACGACTTTCTTTCTCGTAATAATCCTTCTTGAAATTGTTGCGTTTCTGAAAATGCCAAAAATGTAAAAAATGACCAAAGTTGACCTGAAGAAAAATTCTTGTACTGTTCCAAAATTTCTGTATAAGAGAAAAATTGATACTCAGTGTGTTCATCACCTAAATTAATTTCAGGTTTTTCGTGTAACACAAGAGAGTGAAGAAACAAGAAACCATTTTCAACACCATACTGGTCAGAAAAAACTTTCTTGATTTTTTGACCAAGTATAGCAAAAAGGTTTAATTGGTTTTTGGAAACAGAGACACCTGCCTCTTCCTTCAACTCACGAACTGCTACAGATTTGTAATCAATTTCATTAGGATCAAAACCTCCGCCAGGCAAATCCCATAAATTATTATCTTTTCTTTTCAAGAATAAATATTTTCCATCGTAGGAACATACAGTAAAAGCACCGTTTATCATTTGTTTTAAACTTTTTTCCGAAATAAATATAGCACAGAAATCAACTATTCACACCCATCATAAATTGCCTCTTTTTTATTTATATATTCTGGGAACACGCAATGATATACAGGTAGTAATTTCATGTGGGGTTGTTTCTATTTGGAGTGAAATATCTTCGGCAGTAATACGCTCGCTTCCATCAGCACCAATAAGAGTAACTTCATCATCAAGATATGCTTCTCCTTCTTTTCCAAGTGATACCATAATTTGATCCATACATACTCGTCCGACAATCGGATATTTTTTACCATGTACCAATACATGTCCATTATTAGAGAGTCTGCGAGGTAGCCCATCAGCATAACCGACAGGTAACGTAATGATACGTTCATATTCATCAGCGATCACATATGCCCGAGCATAGCCGAGTGGGTCACCTTTTTCTAATACTTTAAAAAACACCACCTTTGTTTTAAATGAAAGTGCAGGAAGCATATTACTTGGAAAAAGTGGTATCTTCGGTTCAGGTTCTATTCCATAGAGTGCAATACCAGGACGCACCATAGAAAAACGATACTCGGGATATAAGAAAATAGACCGCGAACTACACATGTGCACATATGTAAAAGAAAATCCTTTTACCTTTGCCATATCAAGTACGGCAATAAATCGATCCGCTTGAATACGAGTAAATGCTTCATCAACACTATCAGAGAAATGAGAAAAGATTCCTTCACACACGACCGCATTATCATTATGAGCTGCAAGTGCCATGTCAATGAATTCTCCTGCTCGATCATATTGAACACCAATACGCCCCATACCAGTATCAATCTTCAAGTGAATAACGGGAACAACAGATAATTGTTTCCCTCTTTCGATTATTTTCTCTAGTTTATTTTTTGAAGCAACAGTCAATGTGAGTCCGTAAGTAAGTGCTTCATCAATCTCATCATTATCAACAGCAGCAAGAACAAGTATCGGTTTTGTAATACCCGCATCTCTCAAGATCTTCCCTTCATTAATGATAGCAACTGCAAAATAAGCGACTTCATTTTCCAATTCTTTTGCAACATGAATCATTCCGTGACCATACGCGTCGGCCTTGATAACAGCACAAATACCAACAGTTTTACCACAGACCTCTTGAATCGCCAGTGTGTTTTTCTTTATTTGTCCGAGGTCTATTTCTACGTAAGTGTTTCTCATAGTATGTGATAATTATAATCCAATTCTGTGAACTTCTCTTTCTGTATCAGTGCGGGCTAGTTCTTTCAACAATGCAACATCCGTGCTCCACAGCTCTCCATTCCAAAATTCAAGCGGACTGAAATTGGTCTTATAGAGTGCTTTTGCACCGTATACAGTTCCAAGATACACGTATTGAGTCCCCAAAGTTTTTTGTTCCATTAATGAACTAAGCATGAGAAAAACACCGAACGACGTGTGAAAATATTCTTCTGCAAAGAAAGAGAACCAATAATGAAAAAAGTTTTGACCGACAATACCAATTACATAAGCAACGATATTACCTCCTGTGTCTTTATATTCGATGATTCGAACATTGTCGGAAAAATTCACAATAAAAGTTAAACGCTGTTCTGAGAAAACATTCTCTCCGTGACGCAATCTGAAGTAATTAAGACAGAATTCTATTGCAACAGAGTCATTCAAAAATAATTCCTTATCAATGACGGTCTTAGTAAAATCATCTGCATTAAATTTCTTGAGTACACGTCGATTTTCTGAAGACGGATCAAACTCTGAAAGAATAACTCGGGCACTTCGTGCTAGATAATAGGTATCTCGGATTTCTGCATTTCCAGAGAACGGCAAAAAGCCTTTGTTGTAGATATCATCAACAATATCGTTATTTTCAGCTACGCCATATACAGCATAACCAAAAGCATAGGTTTTATATGAATGACTGTGTTCACGATAAAATATTTTCATCTAATTTCTTAATTAAACATCTAATGCTCTTTTTACAATCAAATCACCTATCTCACCCCAGTCAAAATATTTCTTATATTCTTTTATAGGCACTACTTTCACTTCCACAACAGCCTTATCTGGATCTTTTGAACAAAAACCTTCTTCTGTAGCTGGTGAGGCCTTTAATTTAAAACGTAGCTGATAAAAAGGTTCTTTCAATCCGTTCAAATCCGTAATTACTTGATATCCAATATTCTGAATTGAGCCGATCTTTGCATTTGCTTCTTCTAAAAATTCTCGTACAAGTGTTTGTTCAAAAGACTCACCTTTTTCTATTGTTCCACCAGGAAATCCCCATTCTCCACTTTTACCACTTTTAACAATAACAATATGTTCATTGTCTACAAAAGCCACAGCCCTACATTGCTTACATCTATCGTAAGGCAAATTTGAAAAATCATCAGTTTCAAAATACTCTACGTCGAACGATTTTCCATCTGATTGTGTAAAATTATTTTTCATATATTGCTATTATACACAGGTTTAAAAGATACAAAAGAACGCGAACCTTCGGCCCGTGTTCTTTTGTACTGTCTATATTCTATAATCTATTTTCTTTCCCATTACCCTCCATATACTCAAAAACAACTTTAGCACATTTTTTCATATCGAAATATTTATATGGATTTTTTGTTTTAATTATAGAAAATAATGAAATTACATAGTGAGAATTTGTGCCTGTGACTACACCGCAATCATTTGACCATCTGATAATAGTCCATTTGTTTTGCAATAATCTGATGATTGCTCTGATTGGGGATGTTTTATAAAAATTAGTTTCAAGCGATCCGCCTTTGCGATAATATGACGCGTATCCAGACACATAAAGACCACCTCTTCCTTTTCTGTTCCATTTGAGCATATATTCTTTCAACTTTTTCGAAACAAAAGGACTAACTAGCTTTTCTTTTTCAACTAGATACATAAACTCTGCACAATGCCTTGCGCAAGACATTGTGGTTTCAGAAAATCGATACGGTTTATCTTCTTTTATTCTATCTAGAAATTTTCGTGTCACCTCACTTCCGTGCCAATTATTTTTGTGAATGATGTGTTCTGTAATAGATTCTCGCCCAACTAAATCAATCAGTGTATTTGAGGCGGTGTTATCACTACGAGCGAGCATCAAATCAAGCAAATAATCTATTGTCACCTTGTCTCTCGTATTGAGCAATTTTCGTGTATCACCCGGGAAAATTCGTGCGTCCTTGTCTACGTTATTCGGGGATTTTATTTCGACAATTTGTGAAAGTGAAAAATCCCCGATCTCAATCCTCCGTAACATTTCTGCTCCGATAAAAATCTTATAAACCGAAGCTGGATAGATAAAATGATCCATGTTGTATCCAAAGATTTTTGGTTCTTTTTGCTTGAGGCCAATGATTGCAATACCTATTTCATCATCCAAAAAACCTTTTTGTTTTAAAAGATTTTTTAATTCGAAACTTCTTTTAGAATCTTCGGTAAGCATAATATAAAAATATTTTTATATTATTTTAACAATTCTTTCAATGTTTCAATAACTAGCTGAGGGTTTGCAGAACCGTTTGATTCTTTGATTACTTTACCTACGAGTGCCATAATAGCGTTTTCTTTACCGCCTTTGTATGTCGCCACAACATCAGGGTTTTCATCGAGGATTTTTTGTGCAAGGACTTTGAGACCTTCAGTATCGTTACTTTGGAAGAGATTTTTTTCTTCGGCAATATTTTTTGGACTTTCGTCATTGATCACAATCATCGCAAGAATATCTTTTGCCGTACGAGAAGAGATTTTGTTTTCTCCAAACAATGTTACAAGTTCGGCAAAGTTTTGTGTGCTTGGAAGTTTAGTTTCAGGGGTTATTTTTTTGAGCCCGACATAGTCTGAAGTTAAGAAGTTTGAAGCAGTTTGAATGTATTTTTTATCAGCAAGCAACGGAACAACTTGCTCGAAATAATCTCCGAGTTCTTTGTCATTGATGTAACTTTCTGTGTCTTCGGCTTTGATACCGAATTCGTTCAAGAATCGTGCACGTCGTCCAGATGGGAGCTCTGGTAGTCCAGTTTTCAAAGTATTCAAATCAAATAACTTGTGTAAATAGAATTTTGGAATATCTGGTTCTGGGAAATAACGATAGTCATGCGCGTCTTCTTTTGCACGTTGAGAGAATGTTGATTGTTTGATTTCATCCCAACCACGAGTTTCTTGGACGAGTTCGTCTCCTTTGCCGGCTTCAATCATTTCTTTCATTCGATTGAGTTCAAACAATACTGCGCGTTCAACAGAGCGGAATGAGTTCAAGTTTTTGACTTCAGTTTTTGTACCAAGGGCGCCTTTGTATTTCGACAAATCAAGTCGACCAACAATCGCTGGTACACCTTTTTCATCCAACTTACTTTTTTGTGCAAGTGAAATGTTTGCTTCGACACGCATTTCACCTTTTTCCATATTTGCTTCACCAACACCGAGATATTGTAGAAGTAGTTGCAATTCACGTCCGAAATTTCCAGTAGCTTTACTTGCAGATTCAAATGAATCAAACATATGTGCTTCGGTCACGAGCTCCATGAGTGGCACACCTGCACGATTGTAATCAATCAAAGAAAAATCTCCGCGGTCATGTTTTGAGTTCGCAGTGTCTTCTTCTAAGTGAATACGAGTAATATCAAAATCCGCCAAGTGTCCGTTTGAAACGATTGGATATTTGTATTGGGTGATCTGGTATCCTTTTGGAATATCAGGATAAAAATAGTTCTTGCGGTCGAATTCAGAAAAGTCCGCGATGTCGGCATTGATAGCAAGGCCAACTTTAATCACATTTTCAATTGCTTTTTTGTTTGGTACTGGAAGCGTCCCAGGATGTGCCATACAGACAGGACAGATGTTCACATTGGGACGAGTTTCGTCGGCGTCGTTTTTGCACGAACAAAACATCTTCGAATTGGTTTTCAATTCTGCGTGGACTTCGATACCGATGACTGGGTAGTATTCGTTCATAATTTATAGAGAAATTATAGCAAAAAATTTCATTTTTGGCTTTATTTGAAAAAACTCGCATTATTGCGAGTTTTTATCCATTTTTTCTTAAAATTCCGATCAGTTCGTCAGAGAATTTTTTGACTGATTCGTCATCAAAGAGTGAGACAACGAATACTGATTTGCCGAGTTTTGAAAATTCTTTTTCAGCACTCTTGATTGTTGCTTCGTCGGTCACATCAGTTTTGGTTAGAAGAATAATTTCATCTTTTGCATCAAGTCCGTTTGCATATTGTTCCAATTCTTTGCGAATTTGTTTGTATGTTTCCATCATGTGTTCGTTTTCAAAAGAAACGAGGTGTACCAACATTTTTGTACGTTTGATATGGCGAAGGAATTTGGTTCCCAAACCCTTGCCTTCTGACGCACCTTCAATCAATCCTGGAATATCAGCGAGAATGTATCCGTAGAAATCTCCGAGGTTTGGGTCGAGTGTGGTGAATTGATATGAGCCAATTTTTGCTTTGGCATTGGTCAGTGCATTGAGTAGTGATGACTTCCCTGCATTTGGTAATCCGACAAAGCCAACATCAGCAAAGAGTTCAAGTTCGATATGAAAATCAGCTTCATCACCTTCTCTTCCAGGTGTTGCACGTTCAGGAGTAGTGTTGGTTGATGATTTGAAATGTTCATTACCAAGCCCGCCTTGTCCACCGCGAAGCACGATAACTTTTTCATTTTCTTTGAGGACAGTAAACGAGAAACTGGTTGTCTTGTTGGTTACGATAGACCCTACTGGTACATCGATAATACAATCTGCACCATCAGAGCCGTGTTTACTACCACCCATTCCATGTTCACCGTTTTCTGCTTCAAAACTTCTTTTAGCTTTGTAACGAGCCAAAATACTGACATCGCGAATACCGCGAATATAGACATCACCTCCGCGTCCGCCATCACCACCGTTTGGCCCACCTTTGTCGATGTATTTTTCTTGACGCCAACGAACAACACCGTTTCCACCGGTTCCAGCTTTTGCGCTAATTGTTACTTCATCTATGAGTTGCATGTTGTTTATAAAATAACACAAAAAATGAGAAAAATCAAATTTAAGAAAAGGGGCGATTTTGTCTTCGTAAAAATCGCCCCTTTTCTATTTCCCTAGTGCCGTACTCGCTATATGCATAGCACTTTCTTTTTTTTTGGTCACAAACAAAAATCTCCCGTTGTGACAAAAGACAACATCAGAAACACTAGTCGCTTGTTCGAGTTCTGACTCTTTCAAGCCAGCCCAGTTTTCAGGAAATTTTTTACGTGGAGTAAATTCATTGTTTGAATCTTTGATTGTCTCTACTCGCCAACCTCCACTTTCACCACCTCTTGGGAGCACTACGAATAATACTTCTGGTTTTTCAAGCAACACAGAATTCAAATCATATCTTGAAACATATTCATCAAGTACCAAAATAGTTTTATCTACAGTTGCTTCGAAGATAGATAAAATCATTTTCTTTTTAGTGATAAAACTGGTAGCTTTACGAATTTCACCAGAGAGGATTTCTTGTGCGAGCGAAACCGCATTCATAAATGCTTTGTATTGCTCTTTGTCCGTTGCTGTATCAGGGGCTTCAATACTAGAGAGTACATCATTGATTGTGTACGGAAAGATGCTTGCTTCTTTGATACAACTCATTCCGTTGTCGATTGCATCAATTGGAAATACGAGTCGTTGTTCGATCATACCTGCAACTTCTTCATTTTCTCCACATACTGAGACACCGTACTCTTTCCAAACTAATCCAAACGATGCATACGGAATCGTATTTATCCGAACACCAGCTCCACCAATTTGATGGTGGTCAAAACGATTTGATTTTGCATCATAGATTCCACCAACATCGATGACAAAATCAGCTTTGTCTATTTCTTTTTGATCACGAGTACGAATGACACGAATAGCACCTTTCAAAAAAAGTGAAAGTGTTGCGCACGCAAACACATCATCTGCGTGATACCCACCGTTGTGCACTGCGATTGTTTTCTTGAGAAACCACATAATTTATAAAGTAATAATAACATAAAAGCGGCGAAACGCTTCGCGTTTCGCCGCTTTTATGTTTGATTTTATTAGTCGTTACTTCCAAAAATTCTTTCCCCAATCCAATTGACCGCAGATACAACCAATGCACCCAAAATAGCAGCAGTAAATGTTGAGACAGTGAATCCTGGAATGTTTCTCGAAAGAATCCAGAAAATTGCACCGTTAATAATCACCCCGAACAAACCGAGCGTAACAATATTGATTGGTAATGTAAGCAAACTAATAATCGGTTTGATTACAGAATTGATGACAAACAAACACGCACCAACAATAAATGCTACCCAAAAAGGATTGACACTTACTCCTTTGACAACAAAAGGTGTAACAAATACTGCAATTGATAATAGAAGAAAATGTTTTAAGATACGCATAGCTAAAAAATTATACGAATAATGAATCGATGACTTGTTTGACAACAGTACCATCTGCCTTACCCTTTAACTCTACCATAACTTCTTTCATCAACAACCCCTTTTTAGTCGGATCAATCTCGCCCAGCTTTGTCATAATAGTTTTGACTTGTTGTTCGACTTTTTCTTTACTCATCATTGTTGGTAAAAATACTTCAAGCACTTTCAATTGTGCTTCTTCTTCAGCAACCAAATCCATTCGTCCTCCTTTGGTAAATTGTTCGATAGAATCTTTGCGTTGTTTTGCAAGACGAATTATTACTTTCATACAGTCTTCATCAGACAATTCATCTTGTGGTTTTCTACCAGTCGCTACAAGTTCATTAGTAAAAGCAGATGACAACCCACGCATCACATCAAGACGTACTTGATCTTTTGCTTTCATTGCCTCCTTTATGTTGTTTTTTATATCTTCAAAAATCATATAGAAAAGTATATCAGAATATAGTAAATAAAACATAACACAGAAAAACACAATATTAACATTACTCACGACCGTTGATAATGTTAATATTGATAGATATGGGATTAGTAAAAGAAATTTTAAGAATTGCCAGTGATCACCCCGGAGGATACGGATTGATTTATGAACTTATTTACAAAGAAAAGGTATGGCAAAAAGTACCTAGTAAAGCGACAATTTCTTCCACAATCTCAAGACTAAAAAACAAAGGATTACTTGAAAATAAAAATGGAATAATAAAAATAACTGCTTCAGGTAAAAATACATTGGTACATTCAAAAAATGATTATCGATTTAAAAAAAGTGGTAAAAATCCTAAACGAACAATTAAAAAGACAACGATGGTCTTGTTTGATATACCTGAGAAGAAAAGAAAATATAGAGATTGGATTCGAAGAGAATTAGTATTAGCTGATTTTGAAATTATACAAAAGAGCGCGTGGTTCGGACCAGGAATATCAAAAGAATTTATAAAACAACTCGAGGAGTATGACCTTTTAGATTGTGTTCGATTTTTTAAAGTAAAAGAAGATGATTTAATATAGCTATTTCAAAAAACAGTGATTAACATTGTTCACGAGCGTGAACAATGTTAATCACTGTTTTTTAGTAAGAATTAACGTAAGAAATTAATCAAATCAAAAATTCTGCTATACTGTTTACATGAAAAATCTTATCTTTTTGGACACTGAAACAACCGGTATCGGACCTGATGATTATCTCTGTCAATTGGCGTACAAGCATAATGACGAAGTTTTTTGTGAACTTTACAATCCTGGTAAGAAAATTCCTCCAGAAGCCAGTGCGGTGACACATATTTCAAATAAAATGATCGAAGGAAAGCCATCTTTTCGAGAAAGTACCGAATATCAAAAAATAAAAAGTTTATTGGAAAATCCTGAAAATATTTTTGTTGCTCACAATGCAAAATTTGATATCATGATGATCAACAAAGAAGACATCGTTCCTGCAAACGTGATTTGTACATTGCGTGTCGCACGATATTTGGACCCTGAACACAAAATCCCACAACACAAATTGCAATTCTTGCGATACTATTTGGAAATTGAAATCGAAGCACAAGCACACGATGCGCTCGGTGATGTGCTCGTACTTGAACAACTCTTCCCTCGTTTGCATAAAAAAATCGCCGAAGAAGTTGGCGAAGAAAAAGCTTTGGAAAAAATGATTGAGGTTTCATCTCGTCCATCAATGATGTATTCATTTTCTTTTGGAAAACATCTTGGTAGAACAGTAGCTGAAGTTGCTCAAATTGATCGTGGATATTTGGAATGGCTTCTCGCATCAAAAGAAAAAGATGCACCAGACGATGAAGATTGGATCTACACACTGCGACATCATTTAGGAAAATTGGTATAAAAAAAGCCCCGTATACTCGGGGCTTTGTCATTTTACTTTACTTCTTTGATTTCCAGAATTACAGATCCTTCAAAAAGAAGTGCTTCCGTAGTACCATGACCGATAGCTGAATCTCCAATATTTTCTTTATTGAAAACATACGGAATTCTTTTGTGTCCTTCGTCATCAATAGAAAGAAGATTTTCTTCGTTTAATCCAAAAATCGGACGATCAAATGGAAAGTTTTTTTGATGAAATGACCACAAAAATAATAATTCATTCATTGAAAGAAAAAGTGAACCTCTTCTTTTGAGAAACAAAAAAGCATCAATTGGTGTCATTAGCTCCCCTTTGTTAATTTCAAAAAAATTCAGCTCATACTTTTTTTCAGAAGAAAGTACTGGCGTGATTTTTTGATGCACTGCACCAAAATCTAACGTGTTTTTGTACCTGAGCTTTCTGATTAAAGCATCTTTTTCTTTGATTTGTTTTTCAAATTCTTCCGAATTAGGTAGCAAAGACCTGAATCCACTAATTCGATGAAAACCAAAAGATTCAATAATGTCTCCCTGCATTTGTTTTGCAGATTGAGTGTTTACAGCAATTTTTGTCATGAAAGTATATTTATTTAAAAAATCCTTACTATTTATAAACTAAATATACATATTTGTCAACTATCTATTCCCCTCCCAATTTTCCTGTATATGGGACAATTTCTTTATTGATTTGCTCTTCAGTAACCGTTGTCGCACTTTTGTCGGTCGGCAAGTTTTTCCACGGAGATTTCACTTTGTAGTCATATTCACCAAAAATGATTACAGGAGTTCCGTTTTTAGCTACCGATTGTTTGTCAGACGAAAGTATCCATTGATCTGCCCAATTATAAAAGAATAACGCATCTTCTTCGCGCAAACGTACACACGAATGACTGGCTGCATATCCTGGCAGTTCGTATTGATGCATTGAGATACCTTCGAGGTTCTGGAGATTGAAATACCACGGCATGACCCATGTCGGATCAACAGTACTTATCACACTCTTTCCTTTCCAGTTTGTGTGATACAAGTCCGGTGGAGTTGGTGTTGATTTCTTGCCAGTTGAGACTGGGCCCCATCGAACAAGTACACCGTTTTCATATACACCAAATGCTTGAATTTTTTGTGAGACCAAAATTATTTTAGGAATACTTTGTAGTGATAAGACATGTTTGGGAAACGGTGAATAATCCATCCAATCAGTAAAAGTATCTGGAACAATGATTGTCATTCCTTTGCGAATAAATTTCTTATCGATACGATTGAGACCGAGAACTGTCACAAGATGTTCTTTGTCAACAACTGTAATAAGCTCAGTCAAAGGTTTGTCGGTTGCGAGCACTACTGAATGATACGTAATATCTTTTGGGATTTCTGGAACAACAACCGGCACAGGAATTTCAGTGACAGATGAATTTGATTTTATAACACGTGGAGTATTTTTATAAAAAATAAAAAATCCACCTGCAATAAGCACGATGGCGATAATTATTAAAATAGGTTTCAGATTTGATTTCATTTTTAATTACTATAATGGAATAGAAAAATAAAGACAAGAAAAAACCCGCACACTGTGTACGGGTTTTTCCGTGCATAGCATGCGGGCTGATTACTGTTGGATTAAAGATGTGGTAATAACTTCATTGTATAGATCCTGGTCTTCAGGTGTGGGTTTTTCAATTTTACGGCCACCTTTTTTTCTATCCATTGAATATTTTACAATTTTATCTACTTTTGAATCATTATCTTGATCAATAATTGCAAAGATAGGTCCATTTTTGACACAAGTTATCTTAGACCATTTTTGATTTTGTTCAACATGGTATTCAGATCCTTGATAGGTAACATACTTTGTTTTATCAGAAGCATTAATAATACAAACAGTTGCAATTACAGCAACTACAGCTAACACAGAAATAATAATTGTTTTTTTCATCTTTTTTATAAATTAATTGGTTGCTTCAAATTCTGCAAAGAAACTGAAGCAACCAATTAATCTATAATTCAAAGAACTTTATACCCTTATATAATAACATATTATATATACATTTGTCAATAGCAAAAGACCCTTTGTTATAAGGGTCTTTTGGTTTAATTCTCATATTATTTACTGAGATACTTCCCCATAAATTCCTCCTTGAATTCTGTAAATCGATCTTCCAAAATTGCCTGGCGCATACCTGCAACAAGATGATTGATGAAGTACAGATTGTGCAGTGAACCCAGTATTCCAGCCAACATTTCTTTGCTGTGATAAAGATGCGACACGTACGCTCGGCTAAAATTAGAACAGGTGTAACATTTGCAATCTTTATCAACTGAATTCATATCATCGCGAAATGTGAGATTTTTGATATTGATTTTCCCAGCGTGAGTATAGAGTGTTCCAGTTCGTCCATTGCGAGTTGGTGCGACGCAATCAAACAAGTCAACGCCGTTTTCTACACCAAAGAATAAATCTTCTGGTTCACCGATACCGAGCAAATGACGAGGTTTTTCTTCGGGCAACACTTCGTTGACCCATTTGACCGCTGTATGTAAATCATTCTTATCAAAACTTCCTCCGATACCAAAACCATCAAATGCTTTTCCATCTTCGGTTTTCATATCTGCAATAACTTGTGCAGATTTTTTGCGAAGCACTTCTGAACGTCCACCTTGGATCACTCCAAAGAGTGCTCGCTCTTCCCCATTCTGTTCTAGTAATTTGTGATGTTGCTCCAAGCTTCGCTTCGCCCAACTATGTGTACGATGCAGTGCTTCTTCTTGATAGCGTTCTGTATCAAGCGGTGAAGTACATTCATCAAATGCAAAAATAATATCGGCGCCGAGATTGTGTTGAATCTCCATTGATTTTTCTGGAGTGATGTAATGAAGTGAGCCATCGATATGCGAACGGAAAGACACGCCGTCGTTTCCAATCGTTGCGAGTCGTGGGACACCATCATCAGCCGATGATCGTTCTGGAATCTGAATAGATGGATCTTCTGGATGTAATAATTTTGAAATACCTTTGCCGTAAGCAACACCGAGTGAGAATACTTGAAATCCACCTGAGTCGGTCATTGATGGGCCGTCCCACTGCATCATCTTTGGAAAACCACCTTGCATCTTTACTCGTTCATCACCTGGTTCCAAATACAAGTGATAGGTATTTGCAAGTACTACTTGCGAACCGGCAAGTTTGATCATCTCTGGAGTGAGACCTTTGACCGTACCTTTCGTACCAACCGTCACAAAAGCTGGTGTGAGAATGGTGCCATGCGGAGTCTCGAGTTCACCAACACGTCCAAGTGCGTTATCTAATTTTTTGGTAATAGAAAATTTCATATTATTGTGTTTCGACTTCAATAAAATGGAGCGACCCGATATTCACTGGTGCACGAGCAAGCGTAAGCTTGAACGATTCATGTTCATTGGAAACGATTCCCCCAACTTGGGCAATCGGATATGAATGAAGTGCAGGTAGTACCAATGTCATACCGTTTTGCACCGTCATTCCACGAGGCACAACAAATTCAAACGAACCGCCGCCTTTTCCTTTGACTGAAAAAACTGTTCCAGTATCCACCAAGAGTGCTTCAAATTGATTTCCTGATGCAGACAACAATGCAACTTGTGCGTTGTGTTCATACAAGGTAGTAACTTTTCCCAAAACGATTTCACCAGAGAGCACCAAATCACCTTCTTTGATTCCATCAGCACTTCCAATATCAATTGTAAGTGAGTCATACATCGACACAGTGTTTGAAGAAAGTACGGTCGCCAAAATTCTCTTTCTCACACTGACGCGCCCAAGCGTTTTTTTCAGTGAAGTATTTTCTTCTTGCAAAACAATATTTTCTACCCTGAAAGAATCGAGTTCAGTGACCTTGTTTTTGAGTGCATCGTTTTCATGTTGCAAAGATTTTTTTGAAAGAAAAAAACTTTTTGTATTATGTAAACCTCCACCGATTGCATTCTTGATTTTGTATACCGGAGAAAAAATGGTCAAGAAAAATCCACCAGTCTTTGATCGAACTGTTGGAAACAGCATCACACAGATGATGAGTAAAGCGAAAAATCCCGCGACAATGAGCGGTGTTTTTTTGGATGGAGTATTTTTTTTGTTAGCGTGGAACGGAAGCATGATGACCTTCAATTAAAAATGATTTATATCGTTCAATGTCTTCAAGTATTATACCAGTTCCGCGAGCAACAGCAGTCAATGGTTCTTCGGCAACATATACTGGCAAGTTGAGTGTCTCACCGAGTAATGTTGAAAGTCCTTGAATGTGTGCGCCACCACCAAGCAACACAATTCCTCGTTGCAGAATGTCTGCCAAAATTTCAGGAGGCGTTGTCTCGAGTGTTTCTTTGACAGTATCAACGATTTGTAAAATAGATGGCATGATTGCTTCACGAACATCAGTGTCCGTCACAATTACTTCACGAGGAAGCCCCGTCAACAAATCTCGTCCACGAACTTCAGCTTCCATAAAATCTCCTTGGACGACAGAACCGATCGCCATCTTCACTGCTTCGGCGGTTTTTTCTCCGACAAGTAATTTGAATTCTTCTTTCAAATACGTTGTAATGTCGGCATTCAATTTGTCTCCAGCAATTTTTAGATTTTTGGAATGAACAATACCGCCAGACGCAATCACTGCAACATCAGTTGTTCCACCTCCGATATCAACAACAACAGAACCGACAGGATCTTCAACAGGTAGATGAATACCGATTGCCCCAGCCACCGGCTCTTCGACGAGATAGACCTCACGAGCACCAGCTGATTTGGCTGCATCATATACCGCACGTGCTTCAACGTTGGTAATACCAGTTGGTACACCGATGACAACACGCGGTTTGAAAAATTTCTTCGACATTTTATCTGCTTTGCCAATCAAATACGAAAGCATTTCTTCGGTAACTTCAAAATCAGAAATCACTCCGTCGACAAGTGGACGAATTGTTTTCAAGTGAGCAGGAGTTCGTCCCATCATTTGTTTTGCTTCTGCACCAACGGCAACGATCACGCCGGTTTTTATATTGAGCACAACAACTGATGGTTCGTTGATAACAATGCCATGCCCTTTCAAATACACCAGCGTATTTGCGGTTCCCAAATCGATTCCTATTTCATTTGAAAATACCTTGTAGAGCTTTTGGAACATAGTAGATTAGTACGCTTTTGCAAAGAGTACTTTTTTAGTTGATGGATTTCCTGATTTAATACACACACCGTTTTCTTCTATAGAATCAAATGGAATACAACGGATTGTTGCACCTGTCTCTTCTTTGATAAGTTTTTCTGTTTCAGCTGTACCGTCCCAATGAGCTAGTACAAATTGTCCTTGTTCGATAGTAGACACAAATGATTCCCAAGTATCAACAGAAACTTTCTTTTCGATAAGTCTATCTTTTGCATTTTGTAAAAGATTTTCTTGAATTGCATTCAATAGTTCTGCGACTTTTTGTTGTAGTTCAGTAAGTTGTGTTACCACTTTTTCTCCAGTATCACGACGAACAAGCACACAGCTGTTGTTTTCAATATCTTTTGGTCCGTATTCAATACGAAGTGGCACACCTTCTTTTTCCCATTTGAAATATTTTTCACCTGGACGAAGCTGTGGCCGAGCATCGACAGTAACACCAAATTCATATGTCGCTTTCAATACAGTCTCAAGTTCTTTGGCTTTTTCTACAATAGATTCGTGATTTGATTCATTTGTAATTGGCACGATAACTATCTTGATTGGCGCAATGTTTGGAGGAAGCACCAATCCTTTGTCATCACTATGGGTCATTATCAATCCACCAATTGAGCGAGTTGAAAGACCCCAACTTGTTTGATGTCCGTACTCGAGTGTATTTTGTTCATTCAGAAATTGTACATTGAATGCTTTGGCAAAATGATCTCCAAGATTGTGTGATGTTGCGATCTGCAATGCTTTTCCGTCTTGCATCATCGCTTCACATGTATATGTTTTGAGTGCGCCGGCAAATTTTTCACTTTCTGATTTCATTCCAGGAATAATTGGGATCGCCATATACTTTTCAAAAAAGTTTTTATACACTTCAAGCATTTCGCGAGCAAAAGCATCTGCTTCTTCGGGAGTTTTGTGAACAGTGTGACCTTCTTGCCACAAAAATTCTGTTGTTCGCAAAAAGAGCTTCGTACGAAGTTCCCAACGAATCACATTTGCCCATTGATTGATCAATAGTGGTAAGTCGCGATATGAACGCACCCATTTTGAAAAGACATCATACATGATTGTTTCTGATGTTGGACGAAGCACATATGGCTCTTCCAATTTTTCACCGCCCGCATGAGTAACCACCGCAACTTCTGGAGCAAAACCCTCAACATGACTTTCTTCTTGTTTCAACAGACGCTCAGGAATAAGCATCGGGAAATATGCATTACGAACCTGTTTTCTTTTGAACTCAACATCAAGCACTTTTTGAATACCTTCCCAAATTGCATAACCGTTTGGCTTGATGATCATACAACCTTTGACCGGAGAATGTTCTGCCAAATCTGCAGCAGAAATAACATCCAAATACCATTCATTGTAATCGGTCGCACGTGGAGTGATTGTTTTTTCGTAACTTTTTGCGTTTTTTGAGTCTTCCATATTCCTACATCGTACGCCAAAATCGGCTTTTTTACAATATAAAACAAAAAGAAAGACCCTTTTTAGGGGGTCTGTTTCTTAGGTATTCTCAACCATAAGTTCTTCGACAAGTGCATCAGTGATGTATTTAGCTGCTTTAGTAAAATTACTAATTTGGCTTTTACTGATATTATTAACTTCTTGAAGAAACTCACTGGTTATTGTTGACCAAAAATCAAGTGAATATTGAGCATTTGTCCTCGTAAAACTAAGATGATCAGAAAGAAGATCTGGGTGTTTATATTTCCTTGTATCCTTTCCTTGTAGTGTGTCTTTTGCAAAAGCAATATGACTTTCCATTGCCTTGTTAGCAGAAATAGTCAAGTCTTTCATTTGAGAAATAATACCGGTAGTATACTTTTCGTATTGCTTAATCATTTTTTTGTTCAATACGCCAAACTTATCGTTGAGCTCTTTTTCATTTTTCGCATAAAGCTCATCTAATTTTTGTTTGGCAACATCTACATGTTCACCTGATTTTCCTTTAAAAAAAGTATCTTTCCAGTTTTCATAAAACTCTTTAAAAAGTTTTTGACTGTTTTCTTTTGATTGGTCGAAAATTGCTTTGAATTTTTCCATTGATATTATATTGTTGTTTACCCGCTGAAGACTATACCATACATTATACTTATCAGCAAGCTATTGATACTTAACTAGAAAAATGGTACTATCAACACTATGTTCATGAGGGATTAGGTCTCCCTTCGATATGCTGAAAATGCTTAAAAATGAACATTTTATTTAATTAATATTTTTTACACTATGTCAGAAATTGACCACATGTTTGAAGCAGGTGTTCACTACGGCTACTCACGTACTCGTAGACACCCAACAACTGCTCCATTTATTTACACTACAAAAAACCGCATCGATATCATCAATCTTGAAGATACCGAAGCACAACTAGAAAAAGCAACAGCTTTTGTCAAAGAATTGAAAGCTTCTGGAAAAAACATCCTTTGGGTTGGTATCAAACCGGAAGCACAAAAAGTAATCGAAGAAACAGCATTGACTCTTGGTATGCCTTACGTAAACGAACGTTGGGTTGGGGGAACTTTGACTAACTGGGTAGAAATCAAACGCCGTGTTACTGAATTGAATTCTTTGAAAGAAAAGAAAGCAAACGGTGAACTTGAGAAATACACAAAGAAAGAACGTTTACTTATCGACCGAAGTATTGCTAAAATGGAAAAGAACTTCTCAGGTATTTCAGCAATGACTCGCCTTCCAGATGCAGCTATCGTTATTGATCCAAAGCGTGAATATATCGCTATGGAAGAATTGAACAAAGCTGGTATTCCGATCATCACTCTTGCAAACACAGACTGTAACCTTACTGGTTTGAAATATCCTATTGTCGGAAACGACGGTTCACGTTCAAGTGTTACTTACATCGTAAATGCACTTAAAGAAGCTTACAAAGCTTAAATTTATTTAACTGGCACATTTCTGCGTTGGAATATCTAAAATGCTCGTCACTGTACAATTTGTACACTTTCTCACATTTTAAATATTCCGCCTCGAACTGCATCCAGTTATATAAATTTAAAAAGTAAATTATTATTAGTTCTTAAATTACATATATCTATGAGTAACATTTCAGTTGACCTTATCAAGGAATTGCGAGACCAAACAGGAGTAGCAGTGATGCAATGCCGAAAAGCATTGGAAGAAGCTGGTGGTGATATCGAAAAAGCTCGAATTATTTTGAGTAAACAATCAAGTGCTGCAGCTGAGAAAAAAGCTGATCGCGCACTTGGTGACGGACTCGTTGTGGTGAAGCAAGGTGGAAACAAAGCAGTAATGCTTGTTCTCTTCTGCGAAACTGACTTCGTTGCAAAAAATGAAGAGTTTATTGCAGCTGCAAACAAACTCGCAGAAATTGCCCTCGCTGAAGGTGAAGACGCGATGCGCACACAATCAGGAGAAATCATCAACCCACTTATCCAAAAGATTGGTGAAAATATGCAAGTTGGTTCTGTGTACACATTCGACAATGGCACAATCGGTAGTTATGTTCACAACGGACGCAATGCCTCTGTTGTCGTACTCGAAGGTGGTGACGAATCTCTTGCAAAAGATATCGCAATGCACATCAGTGCGATGAAGCCTCACTTCATCAAGAAAGACGACATTACTGAAGACGACAAAGTCAAAGTAACTGAAGTCTTCCAAAAAGAAGTTGATGAGTCTGACAAACCAGCAGACATGAAAGCAAAAATCCTTGAAGGAAAATTGTCTGCATATTTCAAAGAAAAAATTCTTTTGGAACAACCGTTCATCAAAGATCCGAGTATGACTATCGGTCAATTAGCATCAAGTAAAGGTGCAACTGTTGTTCGTTTTGAACAATTTAACTTCTAATATATGTACTTAGTAATTATTCTTATCATTTCATCTATCTCACTCTTTTTGTTCCTTGCGTACAAAGCATGGGAATACAAAGCTGATCCTCTAGCGAAACACGAGAGAATGATTATCGATAGAAAAGTATTGGAATATGTCTTACGATCAGTATTGTTGTCACTCAAGAACCATATCCGAGATTTCTTGATTTGGTTGACGAAAGTGAAATTCAAAATCAGCACTACTTGTGGAAACTTCTTCAAGGAACGATTTCCAAAAGTATATGCCCTATTCTCTACAAAACATGCAATACAACTTGCGCAAGAAAGTGAAAGTAAATCAACTTCTTTCTTCTTTCGAACAGTAGCTGAATACAAATATAAAATAAAAAAGACAAAACAAGCACTTCATAAAGAAGCTGAAGAAAAAGCTTTGGAAGAAGAGATTGAAAAAGAAACAACAAACACAGAACAAGAAGACTAACAAAAGAAAAATCCCCGTACGGGGATTTTTCTTTTGTTAGTCTCAATATGCAATAAGCAGTTGTCGTACTTTCACCGGCTCATAATATAAAAACAACATCTTTCGATGTTGTTTTTATATTATGAGTATCTTTACGACACTGCTAGAACTTACTTTATCAAAAATTCGTGAGAATATCCACACAATCGCACATCCGTGCGCTAAAGCGCCTCTGTGTGAAGCACAGAGCTTTTCCCAAAGGAAAAGGACGGATATGCGAATACAAATGCGGACTCGGTTTTGCGAAACAATTTTCTGGGGAAAGGATTCGCAAAACCTCGGCTGATTTTTTCGGCGGGAACTCGGATTTGGATTCCGCCCCGCAGAAAGGGGTCTGGGGAATGAATGCGGGGCGGAAACTATTTTGTTTTTTGGCGGGCGGGCATTAGAACTTTTTTAGAATCAGCAATATGAAAAAATATGAGATTATAGCGGTTAATAAAAATAGCAAAGCTATTTTTATTCTATAGTATTGTGCTTTTTTCAGTTTTAAACTTCTCTGAAAGATTTTGAAAAATAATATACACTGGAATAATTATAAGACCGACAAAGTATGTTGGTTTAAGAAAATCCAGTTCCGTATTTGTATTTTTCAACATTAAATTCCAAAACAAAAAACTTCCAATCAAAAATAACGGAAAACCCACAAGAAGATTTCTTTTTTGCTGTTTGTTTTTAAACATCTTCTTGTCCTCTTTTTACTATTAGCTCTTTTACTTTGTCTCGTAAGCCGTGAGTGTTGGTAATTTTTTGTAAGTTTGGATCATTTATATCTTTAAGATTTGTAATGATAGTAATCATATCGTCTTTTTTATACACATATCCGTCAGGGGCAGTAATATCCCCTTGAGTTATAATGCGACTAATCAAATCTCGCATATCAACTGCATGTTTTATGCGATCGGCATATAGTTCTTCTTTACTCAGTTTTTTGATTCCCAAAGATTCGTAATATTCAGATTCTCGTTGCTTATTTTTAAGCTCAGTAACTTTATCTCGTAGACCATATGTATTAGTAATAAACGAAGAATCAATTTTCTCTTCCATGACAAGTTGTACTCCTTTCTTCAAATCTTTTGAAGTATAAAATTTTTGAGATCCTTGTATGCCTTCAATTTTATCAAGTTCAGCGTAAAGTTCATCAAATGTTTTAAGATTTTTCAGATTTTCTGAAAAATTATTTTTTTCTAAACTGGTCGTATTCTCTGTTGGGATTATCTGTTCACTTGCAAAATTAGAGTCTTGATTACTAATCTCAGAAATATATTTATACTCTGTCTTATCTTTTATCTCAGAAATCTCGGCAGTGAGTTTAGCTATTTCTTGTTCAAGATGATCTGTATTCATAAAGGCGTATTTATCTGGATTTTCAAACGCTTCTTTATTTTGAGCATTATAACTATCTAATTTTTTCTGCAAAACACTTAATTGTTCTTGTTTAGGATTAATAGCCATTTCGCCAAGCACCTCTTTTCTTTGCATCTGAAAATCCACAAGCATTTTTTCAACCTCGTCAATCTCTTTGCCAGAAAAATTCTGGCGATTTTCTATCATGTGCTTATGGAACTGTATGAGCTTACCTATTCTATCTGTAAGGAGTTCGCTTTCTTGTTCAGGAGTACGTTTTGCTAGAGCTCTCAATTCAGCAACTCTGTCAGAATCACTGTTAAAAACTTCCTCCAAGGAAGTTGGTTCCTTATGCAAGGTATCCTTTTTATCGAGAGATAGTTTTGCTTCATCAACAACCTGTTCAGCCTCTTTATCTACAGCATTCAAATCATTTTCAACACCAGTTTCATTTTTTATTTTTTCAAATGTTGGTTGATCAAGATCAATAGAATTTACTTTGTCTAATTCTTGTTGTGTTTCTTGTTTAAAGTTGTTATCTTCGTTGTCTAGCCAATTCAAAAACTCTTCTTGCGAAATTTCTTTCTGTTCCAAGTTTTCTGGTACTACTTTTGGAACTTCATTGTTTTCAAGTTTATTTGTATTTTCAGGAGTAGTCATATTATTTATTCAAAATTGAACTTTTAATCTGCTCAATTTTTGCTTCTTCAAGTTTCTTTTTAAAACCACTAACAACACTCTTGCGCTTCATACGAAGCTCTACAAGTTTTGTTTGGACTGACTTTTTCAAGTCTGAAATACGATTTGACATACAAAACTATTTTAGCATTTTTGACTAAAAAATCAAATATTTTAGATAAATAGACCATAAAATATATGTATATTTTTGAAATTACTACCTTGACAAATGGCCATTATGTGTGATATAATACGTTCAAATAAAAGCTTTTTGACAAATGTTGTTATTCTATTTATTTGTTTATTTTAGTCTCCAATTCC
>CAYUGY010000005.1:0-233 GCA_964444515.1 uncultured Candidatus Saccharibacteria bacterium
ACGAGCCGGAGTATGCCAAAATGGCGGACCGAACGATTGTGATGGCAGACGGGAAGCTGGTTCAGGATATAGCAAATTAGAGGGAGTTATTTAAAAAGTCAGTACTATAATAGTATTGACTTTTTTAATTTCATACATTATAATAAATCAGGAAATTTAAAAATAAAAGAATATGGTTAACGCAGAAAGTATTACCCAAAAAGACAATCAACACCTCAGTGCCGCCTTGTTAT
>CAYUGY010000005.1:265-10504 GCA_964444515.1 uncultured Candidatus Saccharibacteria bacterium
ACTATCAATTTCTTGAAAACAAGGAAAAGATTGTAATCAAAATACTTGATTACGAAAATCAGCAACGAGAATTAATGGTTAGCTTAAGAAAGTATTTGAAAGAGCAAAAAGTCAAATACCTTTCCACTAAAGGATATGTTTATATAAATATATCATCAGAAACACCGTTCTCGGGTGCACAGCAAAAAGAAGCAGTACCCCCACTAAATGCACCTGAAGCACTTCTGTATATATTGAAACTGCATCAGATATTATTTTTTCTTAAAGAGGAAACAGATATCACAATGAATATTCAATGTATTGACACCAACGAAATTAAAAAGGTGACAGAGATCTGCATCTTTTATGGTATCAAATTTGAAATAGTTGGTACGAAGTTTGAATTAAAACTTTCGAAACAATTTGATTTTAATTTGATTACTTCAAAAAAAGTAGAAGGAATAGAAGCTACCGATCCTAAAAAGTTTAGCAAAGAATTAATTGATAGTATTTATGCTGTTGATTATGAATTAGCAAAACAAAAAGTTTTGGTAACGCTTCCTCCGGAGCGTTTAGTGAAAGATGTTACTCGTTCAACGCGATATGCCATGGTAAACACCAGGAAAAGCATTACCTTCATTGCTAATTTTTCTAAGTACATGATGTCTGTATATGGCGTTGATGTGTTGCAAGACCCTATTGATGAACATACTTTTTTTGTAATCGGCCCAAAGAATGCTGAGTTTTCGAATTCTTCGAATGAAAACGCTAATCGAGAGGCTCGTAAAATAAGAAGTTCTGTTCACCCAGTTAGTAAACTTTTGTTGAATAGTGGTATAAAATGCTACTCAACAAACGACAAGGATGGACTTTCTTTTACTTTGAGATTTGATGAACAAAAAAATCCTAAAAACATTACTTTTCACAGTACCGATGAAAAAGAAAAGAAGGAAGTAATAAAAAAATCACTTCTTTTGTTGAAGGGTAATGGGTATCAGGTTGAATTATCTCAGGCAAAAAAACGTATTGTTTTTTTGTCTCCAGAGCAGAAAATTACAGATTCTCGTGAAGTTGCAGGGTTGCTGAAAAAGAGCGGATTTACTACTCGTAAGAATGGAGTAAATAAAACACCGGGTTTTTCTATTTCATTTTTTAGTGGAACAAAAAACGTGTCGAGTATTACTTTTATTGGTGGTAAAGAGGAAGAAAGAAGGGAGGTAGCAGAAAAAGCTCGCCTTCTATTGGAAGAACACGGTCTTCATTTCAATAGAAAACACAACTCTTCAAAAATGGTGTTTATAGAGAAACAAACAAATGGTGTACAGGGTGTTGATCAGCGAACAGTTTCTATTGATCCTGTTCAAGTCAAACACACTGATCAGTTTTTTTTGTCTCTATCAGAAAATCAGATTGATTTGTTATTGCAAAACATTTCACCTGAGTACATAAAACAAAGAATACAAAAAGCACTAAAAGGTTTTGTTGTTATCCGTGAAAACGATGCAACCTTACTAAGACCAGAATTATTTATTTCACTCGATGAGTTAATCATTGAGTAAATAAAATCCCCCGTAAACATGCGGGGGATTTTTTATTACATAACTACTCTTCTTCAGAACCACCTGTTATTTCATTCGGTAGTTCTGGTTCTTCAAAAGAACTATAATCAATTGTTTCTTCAGTTATCTCTTCGATAGCTGAAAGTAGCACAGCATAATCAATTTCTTGAGGAAACAATAACTTGTTTTTTATAATAAAATCAGTTGCTTCAAAAAATTCTCGTGCATGTGAACTGGTGTTGATCGCTAATTGTTCGATCCGTTGCGTGTAATTTTCTAGATATGTTTCAAGATGTTCATCGTCTTTCATCATACCTTGGAGACTATGGATGAGAGATGGGTAAATCATTTTGTATATCGTTTTCCATTTCAAGTGTAGGGTATAAAACCATTCGGGTCAATTATTTGCTATAATAGATGTATGTTTACACAAGAAGAAAAAAACAAGCTTACAAAGATAGTAGTAGGGTTTATTGGAATTATTAGTATTTTGTTGGTTGTGCACATTGTTACCGGAATCAAAGAATACCGATTACTCGGTACTGACAAGGTTGCAAGTAATGTGATTACTGTCACTGGTAATGGGGAAGCGTTCGCTGTGCCTGATGTTGCCAAGGTCTCATTTACCATTCATACAGAAGCAAAAAGTATGGATGCTGCACAAAAGACTTCTGCAGAAATTTATGCAAAAGTAAAAGATGCAATCAAGCCATTTGCGATTGAAGAAAAGAATATCAAGACAGAAAATTATAATGCAACTCCAAAATACGAATGGAAAAATGACAAAGTGGTTGCATGTTCTGCTACATATTGTCCACCAAGTAACGGAAGAAATGTGTTGGTTGGATATACAATCGACCAAACAGTTTCAATCAAACTACAAGCAGTAGACAAGGCGGGTGAATTGATTGACGCACTAGGTACTGCTGGTGTATCAAATATCTCAGGTCCAGAATATACGGTATCTGATGAAGATGGTATCAAGGCACAAGCTCGCAAAGATGCAATCGCTGAAGCCAAAGCCAAAGCTGAAGTGCTGGCGAAAGACCTCGGTGTACACCTTGTACGCATCGTTAATTTCTCTGAAAGTAACGGTGGCGGATATCCAATGCCAATGTATGGTGCAATGGATATGATGGTCAAAGCAGGTGCACCAACAACTGAACTTCCAAAAGGGGAGACTAAGGTAACGAGTGATGTAAGTATTACATACGAAATAAGGTAAAAAAGCATCTAGCTACTAGCATCTAGCGACTAGCTAAAAACAAATAAAAGAAAAGACGAAACCCGGAGGGTTTCGTCTTTTCTTCGGCTAGTTGCTAGGAGCTAGACGCTAGTTGTTTCTTGTGATATGATGCTTATATAACAGCCCCGCGAGGGGTTTTAAAATAGCCAAAATTTATATTACAATCTATACGTATGAAAAAATTTATCAACGAAACATATACTGAATTAAAACAAGTAACTTGGCCAACACGTAGTCATGTTGTTTGGTTTACTGTTACTGTCATCATCATCTCTCTTTTGGTCGCTTATACATTAGGACTTTTTGACACACTCTTCACTGGAGGCGTGGCAAAAATATTGAACAAATAATATGGCAAAACAAGAAGTTACTGGAGAGCGTCATTGGTACGCGATTCACACATATTCAGGATATGAGAATGCTGTGCTTCGTAATTTGAGACAACGTATTGATAGTTTGGGAATGGAAGACAAAATTTTTAATGTTGTAGTTCCTGTCGAAAAGAAAATCAAAATCAAAGGTGGAAAGCGTGTAGAAGTAGAAGAGAAAGTATACCCAGGATATGTACTCGTAGAAATGATTGTAACTGATGATTCTTGGTTCGTTGTACGAAACACTCCTCGTGTTACCGGATTCGTTGGTTCAGGTGTTACTCCTGTTCCATTGTCACAAAGAGAAATTGATGAGTTCTTCGGTAAGATGGATGAAAAAGTTGCGAAACATACAATGGATTTGGAAGTTGGCGAAACAATCATTGTTGCCGACGGTCCATTCAAAGATCTTGAAGGACGTGTTGATGAAGTTGATCAAGAGCGAGGAAAGGTTCGAGTATTGGTTTCAATGTTCGGACGTGAGACTCCTGTTGAATTGGATTTCTTGCAAATCAAGAAACTGTAAAAATAAGGCAGAAAAGGAATAAAAAGGGGCGGAAACCTATGGTTTCCGCCCCTTTACCTCGAGTCTCTTTTCTGTTATATTACTGGAGTTACGCTTATAGCTTCAACTTAACAAAGTAACTCGTATTGGTACCGAAAGGTCAGATACTCAATCAAAATGGCAAAGAAAATAATGAAGAAAATCAAGGTGCAAATCAAGGCTGGTGGTGCGACTCCGCAACCGCCACTTGGTCCCGCTCTTGGACAAGCAGGTATCAACATCTCAGAATTTTGTCAAAAATTCAACGCAGATTCACAAAACATGGGAGGTGAAATCGTTGGGGTAAAAATCAACGTATACGATGATCGTTCATACGATTACCGTATCTCAACTCCTCCAGTAGGAATCTTGCTCCAAAAAGCTGCAGGAATCACAAAAGGTTCAGGTAAACCGAATGTTTCAAAAGTAGGAAAGGTAACAAAAGCGCAAATCCGCGAAATCGCAGAACGCAAAATGCCTGACTTGAACGCAAAGAACATCGAAGGAGCTATGAAGATTATTGAAGGATCAGCTCGTTCAGCGGGTATTACAGTAACTGACTAACTAAAATAAAAACTTCCTTTTAAAAGGAAGTTTTTGGTTTTTTATGCAAACACATTCTTGGGAAGAAGCTTACAATAATAAAAGTTTTAAAATAACAACACTTTCACCAAGTGTTCTTGTTGGACGATATAAACACTTACTACAAGAAGGTGATTATGTTTTAGATGTTGGGTGTGGAAACGGAAGAAATGCTTTGTTTTTATCATCCATAGGTTGTTTCATTGATTCTTTTGATGTTGCGGATTTGGATTGGCTTGATTCATCTACCTATAAAAAAATAAATTTTCAAAAAAGTACTGTACTCGATTTTGATTATAAAAATGATACTTATCATTGTATTGTTATTGCTCGTGTTATTCAATATTTAAACAAAGAAGAACTATTATATTTATTTAAAAAAATAAAAGATAGCTTGAATAAAAGAGGTTTCCTTTTGTTGAGTTTTAGTAGTGAAGGGGGGATATTTAATAAAGAGACAATTACTGTTCCCAAGTTTCACTATAAAGTAGATGAAATAGAAGTGTTACTAAGAGAACTATTTAATGAGATTGTAATTACAAAAGGGTCTACTAAAAATCTTCATGTTAATTATACTGAAGATGTTGTTTCTTATGACATTTTTGCAACAAATATAAAAAAATAAATTTTTTGACTTGCCAGATAATAAAATGGTATATTCCTGACGGATTATAATACTTTTAAAAATGGAAAATATAACCTTAACAGGTAAACACAAAGATTGTCTTTATTTTAACAATCTACCAGAACTTATTACTTTTATCGAAAAAATACGACAAGAAGGAAAAACCATTGGCTATGTAAGTGGAGTATGGGATTTACATCACATAGGACACTCGCTTTATTTAGCAAAGGCTAAAGAACAATGTGGTTTTTTAATTGTCGGTGTTGATTCTGACGAAGTGACTAAAAGAGACAAAGGTGAAAACCGTCCAACGATCCCTTTTGATGAAAGAGCTTCTGTTCTTACTCATTTGAAATCTGTTGACGCAGTTATCGCGAGAACTCTGGAAGAAGAAAGAACAACTCAAATCATGGCAATAAAGCCAGATATATTGATTGTTTCTCATTCAACTAAAAAAGACGGTACTTTTGTTGAGAATATGGAAAAAGCATACAAAGGTATTTGTGGAAAAATTGTGGCTTTTGAGCCCCAAGCTACTACATCGACCAGTGCAAGAATTAGACTGCTTAATATCCAAGGTGCAAAAGGTTTATTTGAGCAAATTCAAAAAGTTTGTGAAGATTTCTTTAGTGGAAAGGAGGACGACGCATCATGAAAAAAGCAATTGTAACTTATTTGCCAGTTATCCATAGGGGATACTTAGAATTTTTTGATGCAAATCATCCTGTTGATACTATTTTTTTGATTGATGAAAATACACTCAAAGAAATAGACGGACATATGTATGGACGGTTGCATCGAGACTTACGTTCAGTACCTTCTCATCTAATGAAGAAAATGCTTGATTCGCTTTGTTTATTTAATCATGTTCTGTTTCTAAGCAAAGAGAATCTGAAGGATTTTGATCAAATCATTGTACCAGAAGATGATGCTAATGAGGCAGTATTATCGGCTTGGTACCCATCACTACAAACAGATTTACAAAATGTCTTTCTTCGATGGAGTTGGAAATCTGTGGAACAAAAAAATCCAGCTATGCCGGATGATTCAATTTCACAAACCAAATTCGATAATGAAATAATGCTCATGGCTTTGAATGTATCAATGAAAAGTTCTGATTGGTGGAGAAATGTCGGTGCAGTTATAATTCCTCTTACAGGCGAACCTATAGAAGCATTCAACCATCATTTACCTCACGAACAATCACCGTATATTAATGGTGACGCAAGAAGTAATTTTAGTCCAGGTGAAAGCATTGAGATGTGTACAGCAATCCATGCTGAGGCTTCAGCAATAGCTATTGCTTCTAAGAAAGGTATACCACTCGATGGTGCTAGTATCTATGTGACAACTTTTCCATGTCCTGTTTGTGCAAGACTCATTGCAGAGTCTGGTATCAAAAAGGTTTATTATGAAAAAGGTTATTCTCGTCTTGATGCCCTGGAGCTTTTTAGGTCACAAGGAATAGAGACTATTCTTGTTCTACCAGATTTTGGATAAAAAATAACCGAGCTTATTGCTCGGTTTTCTTTTTGCCTCCAATATGAAATATTACAGGCCCTTGTTCTGGATCAGATTCAATGAGTTGAAAATGTAAATGTTTGACTGTCGCTCCAGAGATTTTTGTATCTCCAAAACGCATACACAATGCACCGCCTTTGATTTCATATTCGGTACATATTTCATTCGCCAATACAAATAATTCTTTGAATGCATATGCACTTAGTCCAGACAAATCATCGGCATATTTTCGTGTAATAAACAAAATTTGTTTTTTACTGTTTGTATATGGCCATTGGTTTTCAGTTACGAACCAATACGTTCCAGTTTTTAATATCGGATTCTTGTGATATTTTTGAATGTTTTCTTCTGAAAAAGGGTCATCACCAGCATTAATAATCTGCTGCATAACTTTCCTTTGTTCATCCAATCGAGCGTTGTCTATATCAACCATTATTTTTTTTGTTTTCCCATAAAAATATGCCACATTTCTGTGGCATATGCAAGTTTTAGACAGGTGTATCAAGAAACATCTTTTCTCCAGGATAATAATCTTCGATTGAAAAATCCGTCTTTCGATAATCTTGAATTCTTTCCAGTGTCTTGTTCAATTTGATTGTTGGAAATCTCTCTGTCGGTCTACTTAGAACTTCATCAACATATTTATATTGAGACTCATAAATATGAGCATCTTCAATCATGTAGTTTAGTCTTCTGAAAGTATAACCCAGTGTTTGGGATAACATGAGACCAAAGCCTGCGTACTGGACAATGTTTGAAACAAGTCCGACCAACACATCAGCACTTCTTTGTGTGTGAAGAATGTCAATTGTCTTTTTTTCTTCATCTACAAATACTCTGATCCAACCATGACATGGTGCGACCACAACTCTTCGCGGAAATTCTTTGTTACCACTGGCTGTGTAATAGGGAATCCAAGGATCAATTTTGTGTGTACGAATAAAAGGAGATTTACGAATTTGATTTTGAATATTTTCGATTTGATCAAAAAATTTTCCATCAGGAGTAGGAACTCTTGCCCATCCAGGACCATAAGATCCAGGACCAAGATCTCCTTCTTCTAGTCCGAAGTGATTACATTTTTCTTTTGTAACCCATTTGTCCCAATAAATCTTTGGGCAACCAAATGATATTAGTTCTTCAAGTGTGCGAGCACCGTTTAAAAAACCAATATGTTCTCCCATTGCACCAAAAAATCCTTTTTCAAAATCTCTTTCAGTGATTAACGGAAATCCGTTACTCATTTCAAACACAAGTGTTTGCATTTGCAAGTACTTAGCTTTTTCTCCGTGAATGACAGTTGTTTCTTCGCCTTCCATCCATATTTTTTTGAGAAGTCCTAAGTATTGAAAATCAGGATTTCTTTCTGAAAATGGCATGTAATTAATTGTGTTCATCTATATTATTTTTTTAATCCAAGCGGATTATATAGATAATCTATGGTAGTGTCAATAAAAATAAATCCCGCAAATGCGGGATTTTTTATCTTCTTTCAAGCTTCTGAAAAGTAATAGAATATTGATTTTTTTCATCTGCGACATAAGTCTGTTGTTCTAAAAGTAAAAAATCATCTTTGTTCCACTCTGGAAAAAATACGTCTCCTTCGATTTCAGCTCCAACCCTGGTAATTAGAAGTGTGTCAGCAATCGTAAGTCCCCATTTGAATATTTCTACACCGCCAATAATAAAGATTTTTAATCCGGAATTTTCAGTAGCAAGAATCGCTTCAGCAAATGACTTTACATACACAAGATTTTCTATGCCGTGATCATTTTCCAATAACTCCATATTTCTTGTGATAACAACATTCAGTCTCTTTGGTAGAGGGCGAAATGCAGGATCAAAAGAATCGTATGTCTTTCTACCCATGATGACTACGTGTCCCGTAGTCGTTTCCCTAAAAAGTTTTATGTCTTTCGGCAGTTTCCCCATCCAAGGAATGGTGTTTCCTTTTCCAATAACTCCGTTATTGGCAATAGCTACAATTAATGATATTTCCATTATGTCATTTTTTTATTCCGTCCGCAGTATAGCAGGTAATGCATACGTATTTCAAAGTTGACAAACCTCATCAAAAAGAGTAAGGTTGTAGCAGGTTGGTCCTGTTTTTTTCTTTTTATACTTTGTTTTTATATTTTTAGTTAGCCCCCGTCACTTTGAAAGTGGCGGGGTCTTTGTTTGTGGGGGCTGATGCGGTATGCTAGGAACTATGGATATACAAAATCTCCTCCGAGAAACAATACAGAAAGCACTTACAAACCTTGGTATCGAAGGTGCTCATTTTGCGCTCGAATTTCCAACTGACAGTGCTCATGGTGACTATGCCACCAATGTGGCGATGGTCTTCGCCAAACAACTCGGCAAAAATCCAAAAGAGCTCGCAGAGGAAATCAAAATAGAAATCGAAAAATCCCTTCCACAAGAAATCGCTCATATTGATATCGCGGGTCCAGGCTTCATCAACTTCACCCTTTCAAATACTTTTTTTGTACATGAACTGAATCACATTGAACAAAAAGGGGAGGTATACGGAAAAAGTGCTATCCATGACGGAAAGAATATTTTGATAGAACATTCAAGTCCGAATCTTTTCAAGGCATTTCATATTGGTCATGTGATGAATAACACCGTTGGTGAAGCAATCTCACGACTCGCGAAATTCTCTGGTGCTGAAGTCAAAGTGATTTCATATCCATCAGATATTTCGCTCGGTATCGGCAAGGCAGTGTATATTATGCTTGCAGATGGTAAAGAAAAATTAAATTCATATGCAACCGACACAGAAAAGCTTGCATATTTGGGAGAGTGTTATGTTCGCGGAACCAAAGCATTTGAAGAAAGTGATGAAGTCAAAACTCGTGTTCGAAAAATTACAAAACATCTCTATGACCACATACCAAGTGAAGAACTGACTGCTTATGAAGCGGGCAAGGAAATCAATTTGGACTATTTCAAAAAGATTGTTGCACGACTCGGTTCTCACTTTGATGCGTTCATTTACGAAAGTGAAGCAGGGAAAGTTGGTCAGCAAATCGTTGAATCAAACATCAGTTCCGTGTTTACCAAAAGTGAAGGTGCGGTGGTATATGAAGGTGAAAAAGTCGGATTACACACACGTGTATTCATCAACAGTGAAGGGTATCCAACGTATGAAGCCAAAGATGTTGGTTTGATGTCACTCAAATTCGAACGATACAATCCTGACCTTTCTATTTTTATTACTGACCACGAACAAACTAATTATTTTGAAGTGGTGAAGTCCGCTGCCGGAGAAATCAATCCAGTCTGGGCAGAGAAAACAGTTCACCGTACCCACGGACGCATGTCTTTCAAAGGACAGAAGATGTCTTCACGATTGGGCGGTGTGCCACTTGCAGCGACATTGATCGATACAGTTGTAGAAGAAGTCAAAGAAAAAAATCCTGAGAGTACTGATGTATCAGCAGATATGATTGCAATTGGTGCATTGAAACTCGCAATCCTTCGTGCAAAAGCAGGAAGTAATATTAACTTTGATCCGGAAACATCACTGTCATTCGAAGGGGATTCAGGTCCGTATTTGCAATACTCTATCGTGCGTGCAAAATCAGTCTTGAACAAAGCACTTGCACAAGGATTGTCTCCAGTATTTGATGAGACAAAAGCATTCAATCAATTGGAGCGACAGCTCACCAGATTTCCGTTTGTTGTAGAAAAGAGTGTTGCTGAATGGGCACCGCACCATGTAGCAATCTATGTGCTTGAGCTCGCGCACTTGTGGAATAGTTGGTACGGAAATACACACATTATTGATTCAGACAAAAAAGTTGCCG
>CAYUGY010000005.1:10514-27051 GCA_964444515.1 uncultured Candidatus Saccharibacteria bacterium
CAGCACAAGTGCTTGAAAATGCAGTGCGATTGTTGGGAATAGAGATTCCACAATCAATGTAATATTTACAACAAAATAAAAACGGCAGACCAGAGGTCTGTCGTTTTTATTTTGTTGGTATGTTATATTTCGAAATGGAATAATAGTCATTGAAATGAAAACATATTATCACGTTATTTTTTGGATATCGTTGGTGATATGTCTGTTGCCAACGAACACATTTAGTGCAATTAGTTCTTTTAGTCTGATTATTGTTCTTGCACTACAATTCCTCTGGTTTTTTGGACTCGGAGCAATTATTGCCGAAGATATTGTAAAAAAAGAAATTCCGGTCAAGATTATTTTTTTGCCGGTGATTGCCATTATTATTGCAATCAATGCAAAATATTTTTTTGGTTTTGATAATCCCGTTTTTACGTTTCAATGGTGTTTTATCACATTTGTTACCACCGCGATTGTCGCTAGTATTTTTATAACAATCGGTTTATTATTCAAGCTCTTAATAAAAAAAATATTTAGAAAAAAGCCGCCTGTGTAGGCGGTTTTTTTGACGCAATAGTATTTTTGGAGTACTATACAAACATAAGCGATGAACGAGCTATCACTCGGGAGCTTGGGAAGAAACCCTAGGGGAGTAGAACCCATAAATGAGACGGAGCGGAATTTTTGGAAACATGTTTCCAAAAATTCCGCTCCCAAAAACAAGGTGGTACCACGATTTCTCTGTCGTCCGCGACAAAAAAGAAACCCGTCCTTGTATAGCAATTTTGTATTGTTATACGCGGACGGGTTTTTCTATTCTATTTCTCCATTTATATAAGTAACTATAAGTTTGGGCCATAAAAAAATATTAGATAATCTTTCAAAGACATCTTTTTTTTCTTCAGTTAGGTTCAATGCACAAACGAGTCCAATTCCTAAATAGTTCATCACAAGAATTATGTAGAGTAATATAGTAGTCATTTTAAAAAGAATTTACAAACCATTCAAAAAATATCATTATTAAACTAATTTGTCAATTATGAATCCATCAAACGAAAACAATCAAAAATCTCAATCAGCCCTTCGCGAAGAAGCAGTTTTAGCATTCTGGAAAGAAAACCAAATCTTCGAAAAAAGTTTGGAAAAAGAATCACCAAAAGGTGAATATGTTTTCTATGATGGACCGCCATTTGGAACAGGGCTTCCACACTACGGACACTTGCTTGCAGGCACGATCAAGGATGCGTTTCCTCGATACTATACGATGAATGGATACAATGTACGTCGTAAATGGGGATGGGATTGCCATGGTTTACCTGTTGAGAATCTGATTGAAAAAGAACTCAACCTCAATACCAAAAAAGAAATTGAAGAATATGGTATCGACAAATTCAATCAAGCTGCCAAAAACAGCGTACTTCGCTATGCGCATGAATGGGAACGAATCGTTCCGAAGATGGGACGTTTTGTTGATATGGATGATTCATACAAAACAATGGATGCAACCTATACTGAAACAATTTGGTGGATGTTCAAACAACTCTCTGAAAAAGGATTGATTTACGAAGGTTACAAGACAATGCATTTGTGTCCACGTTGTGAGACAACTCTTTCAAACTTCGAAGTCTCTCAAGGGTACAAAGATATCACTGATATTTCTGTCTACGTAAAATGTGAACTCGTTGATGAACCGCAAACATATATGCTCGCATGGACAACAACCCCGTGGACTTTGCCGGGCAACGTTGCGCTTGCAGTAAATGAAGAAACAACATACGTCTATGTTCGTATTACCAACGGCGATTCTGGTGATGCATTGTTCGTCTGTGCTGAAGAAAGACTTGCCACCGTTTTTGCTGGCAAGGAATATGAAGTTGTTAAAAAGGTGAAGGGAAGTGAGTTGGCAGGATTGTCATACAAAGCACCATTTGATTATTTCCAAAAAGATACAACAATTGAAAACCATCAAAATGGTTGGAAGGTGTACAGTGCACCATTCGTTACCAATGATTCGGGTACTGGAATCGTACACATTGCATCTGCATTTGGTGAAGATGACATGAAGCTTGGACAAGAAAAGAAATTACCGTTTGTTCAACATGTTAAAACAAACGGACATTTTGTCGACCAAGTTGAACATTTTGCTGGTATGCAGGTCAAACCAAAAGATAATCACCAAGCGACTGATATCGAAATCATCAAATACCTTGCACATAATCATCTCTTGTTTGAAAAATTAAAAATAGTCCACTCATATCCGCATTGTTGGCGTTGTAGTACACCACTACTCAATTACGCATCAAGCTCTTGGTTCGTAGAAGCAACAAAGCTCAAAGAAAAACTTTTGAAAGCTAACAGTGCTGTGGAGTGGGTGCCTGAACACGTCAAAGAAGGGCGTTTTGGTAACTGGCTTGAAAATGTTCGTGACTGGGCTATTTCTCGCAGTCGATACTGGGGTGCGCCGTTGCCGGTATGGAAAGGAGTAGAAAGTGGAAAAAAATATGTCATCGGAAGTGTTGATGAACTCAAATCACATACAAAGAAATCCGGTAACAATTATTTCGTGATGCGTCACGGAGAGACAGAAAATAATCTCAAGAGTATTTGGTCGCTTGATAAACAAGTAATTGATGTATTGACCGAAAAGGGAATAGCAAAAATCAAAGAACAGGCTCTTACACTTGCTGATAAAAAAATCGATATCATAATCGCTTCGCCTTTTTCTCGAACAACGCAAACAGCGCAGATTGTGGCAGAAACAATTGGTCTGGATAAGAATGCTGTGGAAGTAGAAGACCTTCTCTCAGAATGGAATGTTGGTAATCAATTCAACGGTCAATCAATCGATAGTTATTTTGAGGTTCGTAATACATCAAATGATCGGTATGGGTTCAAAACAGCCGACGGTGAATCATATGTCGATGTATTGAAACGTGTTGGACAATTTCTCTACGATCTTGAAAACAAATATCAAGGTAAAAATATTTTGATTGTTTCTCATGGGGCACCAACACGAGCAATAGAACTCGTTACTAATGGATTTGTTTTGGAAAATCTTTTTGAACAAACAAGAAATTATGTGAATTTTGATAATGCAGAAATTCGCAAAATCGATTTCACTCCGCTTCCACATAATGAAAATTATGAACTCGACATGCATCGTCCATATATCGATACCGTACAACTTGTTGGCGACGATGGTGAAGTATTGGTTCGTGTACCAGAAGTTTTTGACTGTTGGTTTGAATCAGGTGCTATGCCGTATGCACAACTACATTATCCATTTGAAAACACTGAGTTGTTCGAAAAGAATTTTCCAGCAGACTTTATTGCTGAAGGACTCGATCAGACACGCGGATGGTTTTATAGTTTGATGGTGCTTGGTGTCGCGCTCTTCGACAAGAGTCCATACAAGCATGTGGTGGTAAACGGTTTGATTCTTGCAGAAGATGGACAGAAGATGTCTAAGAGTCTTCGCAATTACCCAGACGTAGAACCGACGATCGACCGATATGGTGCGGATGCGTTGCGGTATTACATTTTGTCATCCCCTGTTGTCAAAGGCGAAGAATTGCATTTTTCTGAAAAAGAATTGGCACAAGTAGCAAGTCGAGTTGTTGGAAGATTGTCGAACGTGCTTTCTTTCTATGAACTGTATCGAAATACAACTATAGAGAATAATGCATCAAATCATCAAAGTGATAATGTATTGGACACATGGATTCTTGCTCGGTTGTCACAACTACTAGCTGAAGTAAACAATGGAATGCAATCATACGAACTCGACAAAGCGGTTCGTCCTATCGATATGTTTATCGACGATCTTTCTACCTGGTATTTGCGTCGTTCACGTGATCGTCTCAAAGATGGAGACACACAAGCTATCGCAACACTGTATACCGTTTTGAAAACTACCGCACAAGTTATTGCACCGTTTATGCCATTTATTGCCGAAGAAATTTGGTTGAAATTAAAACATGAAGGCGATCAAGAAAGTGTGCATCTGACAATGTGGCCAGAAGCTCAACAAGTAGCTATGAATGTTTTGGAAGAAATGGAACAAGTTAGAATAATCTGTACTGAAGGAAATATGTTGCGTAAAAAAGTTGCTATTCCTGTTCGACAACCATTGAGTAAGCTAACAGTGAAAAGTGAACAATTGGCAGAAGGGTATACTCAAATAATCTGTGATGAGTTGAATATCAAAGCTGTTGTGTATGTGACTGAAGGAGAAATTGCATTGGATACAACGATTACTGAAGAACTAAAACGAGAAGGAAACTATCGCGAACTGGTTCGTGCTTTGCAAGATTTGCGTAAAGAAAGCGGACTAACTCCTGAAGATACTATCAATCTAATAATTTCAGAAAACGCAAAAGCATTGGTTGAAGAATTTGAAACAGATTTGAAAAAGACGGTTCAAATTCGTGAAATTATATTTACTGATGGAACTACTGAAATAAAAGTTGATGCTGAAGTTTACAAAGTAAGTATTGAAAAGTAGAAAATAAAAAAGTCCCCGCAAGAGCGGGGATTTTTTTTCTAACACGACACCTCTTTGTTGAATGTTTTCCAAAGAACAAGTAATATCATCTGTGCAATAAATTGAACGACAAATCCTATCATGCCAAATCCTATCATTGATTCAAGAACAGCTTTTTCTTGTAGAAAGACAAGAGTTACAAGTAGTGCCGAAGCTACCATCAAGGCAATCAATAACAAAGGATGAATGTCTCTCTTTTCTGATAATAAAAACACAATTCCTCCTATAAAATAATTGATCACGACAATCAATTGAATCTTCTTAAAGGTATCAATGCTCATAATGAAATTCGTACCACCTGTAGTTGTCAGAACAATTACCAGGAGTATCCCGAGATAGGATAAGGTTGTAAAAATATATTTTTTCACTTTTTTATTTTTTAAATACCTTTTATATAATACATTATTATAATAGACAAGTCAATAGATAGAGCTTATGTTACAATATCGTCATGGAAACAAAGGAAATCATTATATTTGATTTCGATGGGGTGTTGGTAAATACAGTGCCAAATTGGTTCATACTTGCAAAACAATACAACACTTGGATAACTTATGAAAATTTTCAAGATCTTTCAAATGGTAATTTCCACAAAACAATTGTGGAGATGGTGGGTGAGAATACATATGTTATTCCGCTGGGTAATGAAAATAATCATGTTGTATTGGTGTGACTTGGAGTTTACACGAACGAGAAACACTCGAGCTTGGTGGGCCGGTCGCTATTGCCGATACAGTTCCAGAATTGGAACATTTTATTAAAGAAATTTAAATAAATAATTATGAAAAATTTCGGAAAAAGTTTAGTTGAAGTTGTATTAAAAATCAAAAAGACTTTTCATGTACAGACATACGTCATTGAATATATGTTTGTTGGGGGAGTATTGATTGCAATTGCACTGATATCTCACAAAGGGCTCGTTGAATGGCTCGGTGTGCTGGCGGTATTTTTGACATTCGGTCATGCCTCGATCGCTGATCGACTCCATGAACGTGAAGCGAAGCGATACAACATCGATCGCAAAGTCGAAGTCCAGTGCTATTGGAAATTGAATTATTATTTCTACGCCAAAGAATTATGCTGGCTGATTTACTTCTTCTTGCTCGGTGCTTGGAGTGCGCTTGCTGGAGTATTCATCTTCTTGTTGTATCCACTCTGGCGGAAGGTGTACCGAAAATATCACCCTGTTTAGGGATTAATTATATAAGCATGAGAAAAGCCAACCGGTGAGGGTTGGCTTCTTCGTAATCTATAAGGATTACGGAAATTACTTCTTAGGAGTAAAGTCACCGATGCGATTGCTTGCAATATGTTTATCGGACCTAACTCCACCTGCTTTTCTGATTGCTTCTAATGCCATTTCTCCAGGAGCCTTTCTGTTCTTTACAGCTTTTTGCATTTGCTTAAGTTGTTGTTCATTTGCTCCATAAAATTTGTTTCTTGAAATTTTTTTGTGCAATTCAGAGGCTTTCTTCTGTAATTCTTCGGTAAGGTCTTCCACTTTGGCGTTGTCCCATTTTTTTTGAGCCCAACTCCACTCTGCTGAATTTGGAAGATCGGCAGTGTCGAGTTCTCCTTTTGAGAAGAATCTTTCACCGGCCTCTGTCATATAGAAGAAGAAATTGTAGAAATTGATGAAAAGGTTACCTTTGTGGGTACGTATCATCTTTGGGTTGTTTTTAGGTGTACTCATTATAGTAGTTATTTATTTTTTAGATTGTTGCCTCAAATTTCGTTGAAATTTGGGTAGATAGGGCAAATCTGAGGTAACAATCTAAAATAACTACTTCTGATAACATTATATACTATTTGAATATATTTGTCAATAGCTGGGATATCAGATAAATAGGGTTATAATATAAGCATGAATTATAAGACTATTGTTCTTCCTACGCGTCCTCAGCCAGATACTATCGTGGCTATTTTTGTTCTTAAACGGTTCGGTGAAAAAGCCTTTCCTGGTATCAGTTCAGCTAATTACCAGATAATGCCCGTACTTCCAGAAGGTAAGACACAAGCAGAGTTTGACAATGAAGGTCTGATTTTGATTGATGTCGGTGGTGGAATCTTTGATCACCACGGCAAAGAAAAGCAGACTACTGCAACGGAGCTCGTAGCTCAGTATTTGGAAATTGATACAGACCCAGCTTTGAAGAAATTGCTCGATTATACCGAGCGTGATGACAAATACGGAAAAGGTACCGTCTCAACAGATTTACTGGATCGCTCTTTCGGTCTTTCTGGTTTGATTGCATCACTCAACAAAAAATACAGCAATGACACCGTCAAAGTCATCGATATCGTCATCCCGTTGATTGAAGCCCATTTCGAAGAAGAAAATAAAAAATTTACCGAATTACCAGAAGAAGTTGAAAAGATGAAAGTTGATGGAAAGATTCAAACAGCTGAAGTAAAGCAAAAAAAGAATACATTATCAGTGATTTTCTTTGAATCAGATAATGTTGGTATGCCGGGATATCTCCGTTCATCATATGGTGGTAAATATGACATCGTTGTACAGCGTCGTTTGAGTGGACACGTAAATATTTTGACTCGACCAATGAAGCGGCCTGATATTCGAATGCTTGCAGGGGTCATCCGTTCTGCGGAGGCAAAGATCGTGTTTGATAAAAATATTGAACCAGAAAGCAGAGAAGCACAAGCGACCGGTAGAAGCGAACTTGCCCCGAACTGGTATTTTGATCCTGCTACCAACTCATTGCAAAATGGCGGAGTAAGTCCTGATTCAGTAGAGCCAACAAAAATCCCGTGGAATGTATTACAACGGATTGTTCCGATTGGTCTTGAAATATAACTTATGCACCACATTTATCACACCAAAGCTGTCGTACTTGGTTACGGCAATATTGGCGAAGCTAATCGTCTGTATGAATTGTATACAGAAGATTTTGGTTTGATTATTGCGACCGCACAAGGAACTCGCCGATTACAATCACGTCAACGCTACGCACTGCAAGAAGGTTCAGTCATCAAAGTCGACCTGATTCGTGGTAAAGAATTTTGGCGAATTGGTAGTGTCTCGACTATCGGTACGCTTTTTTCTGAGGATGTGTCATGGAACAAAATGATCGGGAAGTGGTTGCGATTGGTGAGACGATTGATTCACGGCGAAGGTACGCACGAGCGATTGTTTGCTGATGTGCTTGCTATTGAAAACTTAGAAAAGAATATGTACACACATTTGTATCGAGAGTATGAAATTATTTTGATTGTGCGATTGTTACATATTCTGGGGTACTGGGATCACGAAACATCTGATACAAATTTGCTTGATTTGGATATTGAACAAATGGAACAGGTGATTGCACAGTTGAAGCGAGAAGAATATGTTGAACGAATCAATATGTCACTCGGGCAAACACAGTTGTAATCATTACGAATGTAGTATTATTTGTTATACTTTCTCATATGGAAGAATCAAATCGTCTTGAAGAACTGAAACGTAAACTCTATATGAATCGTGATACCGATAGTTTGACTGAGTCAAAAAAATCAGTACTTCACGATATTATGCACAAGGCTCCAAAAAGTTGGGACGCAGTCAAACCTGCACTTGAGACAGGTACTCGTATGATGAAAAAAAACTCTTTTTTTAAAAAATTTTTTATAACAGCAATGGTGTTCTTTTTGATCGCGATGGGTTTTTTTGCGGTGATGACATTTCGTGGAGGTAATACAGTGTCAAATAAAAATATCGATATAGAAATCTTGGGAAACGCATTTACTCCTGGTGGAAATAAGCTAACACTTGAAGCATTGGTGACTAATCGAAATAATGTTGCAATAGAGTTAGTTGATTTAATATTGGAATATCCGAAAGGTTCAACAAGTAGCCAAGTTGAAGATCGTATTCGAATTCGTGAAAGTCTCGGCACAATTGCTGCTGGTGAGACTAAACATCATGCGTTCGATGTTGTTCTCTATGGCGAGCAAGGTTCTGTAAAACAAATGAAATTATTGATTGAATATAAGATTCCTGGCTCAAACGCACTCTTTTCAATTGATTACTCAGTAACACTTTCTGCTTCGCCGCTATCACTAACTGTTGATGGTCCTATAACAGCAAGTGCAAATCAACGATACTCTTTTTCAATCAAATCAGTATTGAATGGCGAGACCATTGCACCTAATATGATTTTGCGCGTAGATTACCCGCCAGGATTTGCATTTGCAAACGCAAATGTACAACCAATGCTTGGCGATAATGTTTTTGATTTGGGTGATATGAAAATAGGTGTTTCCAAAGAAATTCGTGTTTCTGGAACACTCTCTGGTGAACAAGGTGAAGAAAAAGTATTTCGTATTTATGTTGGAGAGCAAAAACAAGATGATCAATCAACGGTGGGTGTGACATATAACTCATTACCACACAGTGTGACGCTACAGAAACCGTTTCTTGATGCTCATTTTGAAATCGATAACCAAAATAAAGACACATACACTGTTTCTGGTGGGGGAAGTGTAATCGGTACAATTGTTTGGTCAAATAATTCTCCTGCAACCATTGCAAATGCTGAGATTACCGCAACAATTATTGGACAAGCGTTTGATGAGAGTTCTTTGAAAGCAGAGGGTGGTTATTATGATGATCGCACCAATACAATTACATGGAATCGTGATACATATCAGCCATTTGCTCAAATACAAAACGGTGCCACTGGTTTATTTCCAATCACCTTTACAACAAAAACAATGTCCTCATCTGGTTCGTCTGTCAGTCCAGAAATTTCGATTGTCGTAAACAGTAAAGGATTACAAACAGGTGAAAGCTCACAAGATCAAGAGTTGACAAGTATTGATAAGAAGACTATTAAACTCGGAAGTGATTTTTCTATTGTTGGGTCTATTGCTCACGGAACAAATGACACAGGTATTGTTCCTCCTGTAATGGGTAAAGAAACGACTTATACAGTGACTTGGTCAATTCTTAATTCAACTGATCCGGTATCAAATGCAATTGTTCGAACAATATTGCCTGCTGGTATCAAATGGGCAGGTGCCACACAAAAAGGGGACGAGGATGTTACTTATAGTGATTTGAATAAAGAGGTTGTTTGGAAAGTTGGTTCGGTGAAGAAATTGACCAACGGACTCACTCGAAAAGCTTCGTTCAAAATCACTGTTACACCGACAGTTAATCAGGTTGGGCAAGATCTCGTGCTTTTGAATTCAGCTGCAGTCACAGCTACTGACAGTTTCTCTGGTAGTGATATTCGAGTTACGTTGAAAGGTGCAAAATCTTCTGATGTTGCTGGTTCGGGGGATGGGTTGGTAACGAAATAGGCTCTAGCTAGCAGGCTCTAGGTACTAGTAAATTAAAAAAAAGAAAGACAGCCGAAGGCTGTCTTTCTTTTGCTAGAGCCTAGTGCCTAAATATGCTAATATTTGTTTATGGAAAAAGACGCACAATTGATGGAAAAAATCGTTTCTTTGGCAAAGCGCCGAGGATTTATCTACCCAGGTTCTGATATTTACGGCGGACTTGCTGGTACTTTTGACTACGGACATTTTGGTGTAGTGCTCAAAGACAACATCAAAAACTCATGGAAAAAGAAATTTGTGAAAACCCGCAAAGATATGTTTGAGGTGGACGCAGCTATTTTGATGAACGGCAAAGTCTGGGAAACATCAGGACATGTCGGAGGATTTTCTGACCCACTCGTTGAATGTACAAAATGCAAACGCCGTTTTCGTGCTGATCAACTGGAAGACAGAACTGCTTGTCCAGAATGTGGTGGAGCATTTGGTGAAGAGCGTCAATTCAACATGATGTTCCAAACAAAAATTGGCGCAGTTGAAGATTCTTCAGCGATTGCATATTTGCGTCCGGAAACAGCTCAAGGGATGTTTGTGAACTTCAAGAACATTATGGATTCAATGCATCCAAAATTGCCATTTGGTATGGCACAAATCGGAAAAGCATTTCGTAACGAAATTACGCCACGCGATTTTATTTTCCGTGTCCGAGAATTTGAACAAATGGAAATCGAATATTTTATTCGCCCAGAACTTTGGGAAGCAGAATTTAATTATTGGAAAGATGAAATGGTGGAATGGATGAATAGTATCGGTATCGATAGTGCTCGTGTACATGAGCTTGAAGTCGAAGGCGAAGATTTGGCGCACTATTCAAAACGCACCGTAGATTTCGAATTTGATTTTCCATTTGGAAAAAAAGAATTGTACGGACTCGCATATCGCGGGAGTTATGATCTCGGTGTACACCAAGAAGCAAGCGGAGCATCACTCGAATATTTTGATGAAGAAACAAAAGAGCGATTTATTCCACACGTAATCGAACCATCGTTTGGTCTCGACCGTACCGTACTAGCACTGCTGACTTCTGCATACACTGAAGTTGAAAATGATGGGGAAGTGCGTAGTTTCTTGAAATTCAAACCAAGTATCGCACCGAACCTTGCGTGTGTGTCACCGCTTTTGAAAAACAAAGAAGAATTAGTCCACGAAGCAAATGCAATCTATGCAACACTCAAACAAACCTTTGGAACGATTGCCTGGGATGATAATGGAAATATTGGAAAGCGTTATCGCAGACAAGATGAGATCGGAACACCATACTGTATCGTTGTAGACTTCGATACACTGGAAGATGGAACAATTACTGTTCGTGATCGTGATTCTGGAACACAAGTCCGAATGCACAAAGATGAAGTTGAGCAATTCTTGCGAGATTCACTTGAGTCATAAAAAAGAAACCCTCCGCAAGGAGGGTTTTTTATCTGTTATCTTCCAGATAAGCCACTAGTTCTGGAACCATACTTTCATGTAAAAGTATTCGTTCGTATTTTCGTTCTGTTTTTTCTTTTATTCCATATAATGGAATTTCATTTCCAAGACTAAAGTCTGTTGGGAATAATTCAAACATTTTGAATCCGAGTTTTTTTGAAATTCCGGCAACAGGATTCCAGTCCCATGGGGTATCATAACCATTTGGTAATATGTATGCTCCACACTGTCCTTTCCATATCTTTGCAGTATTTGTTCCGATGCTACCACCCGCAACTTCAATATTCTTGAACAGTCCTCCGTCAAAGTGTGTAAGTTTTTTGACCATAGAGGAATATCTTCTCGGGTCATCTCGTAACAGTACATACTGTTCTTTCAATGGGTTTTTGTTTGGAACAAGCTTACGTACTAATTCTCCTATTTCAATACGGTGAACATTTTCTGATTCCGGACGGAAATAATACATTTCCTGAGTCATCGCATCAGCAACACAAGCTGCGGTAATATCAAAATGTTTTTGGTTGAATGGTCTTTCTATTAACGAGCTCATTGTTCCAAAACCTTCAGACTGCCCTCTAATGAAAGCTTTTGTTCCATCGAGCGGGTCGATAGTGAAAAACATTTCTCTGTCTGCTTCTGGTGAACAGGGAAAGAAAAATTCTTTCCCGTCTTCACCTACTTCTTCAGCAATGATTCCAATGAAGGGATATTGTTCGCTACTGTGTCTAAGCCATATATTTTGGCACTGCTTATCAACGTTCGTTACAAAATCAATACCTTCTTTATAGTCAGTATCTTTTTCTTCTGCAATAAAAGTCGCTCTGTTTCTGCGTATCTCTCCGAGAATTCTCCTTGTAGTATCTTTTAAAAAGATTGCTAGGTGATGAGGATTGATTGGGGTAAAGGGTGCTTTATTTATATTCATTTGTCTATTATTTATTTCCTTTTTATTTTTACACTATTTCAAAGATATTGTCCAATATTATTTTGTGTGGTATTGTACATTCGGATAATTCTTAATAAAAATGGCTGAAACAAAAATTATTGTAGTAGGAAGTAGTCCTTATATCAAAACAGATTCACTGCTAGAATCTTTTGAACGAGTTTTTCCAAAAACACCTTTTGATTTTTTTAATCACAATGTTGATTCAATTGTTTTAAAACAATACAAAAATAATCAAGAAGTGCTCTTTGGTGCTTACAAAAGAATGCTTGCGGTTAAAGAACCTAAGAAAAATGTATCCTATTGGTGTGGTTTGGAAATAGGTCTCGTTAAAACAATTCATGGATTTGTAATTGTTGGATATGTACTAATTGCATCAGTTGATGGGAGTGTGACATATGCACAATCTGCAGAGGTTTTGATACCCGCAGTAATCGGGATATTGATTGATCAAGGGATAGGAGTTTCTGATGCACTCAATGATTTTTTTGGTGAGAACTTTTTACAAGAAGGAGAAATTATTTCTACTTTAACAGAGGGTTTTCTTGATCAAAATGATTATCTTATGCAACCTGCAATGTTTGCGTTGCTACCACATCAAAAACCAGATGTTTATTGTTCTAAAAATTTTACAGAACAGAAACTCAAAGAATTTCTTGGGATCTTGTAACAAAGAATGGATATGTAAGCCACTGTTTTTATGATAAGCCATCATAAAAACAGTGGCTTTTTTGTGTTAAAATAGGCTCATGAAAGCAAAAATACATCGATTGAAAAATGGTTTGACTATTGTAACTGCACCAATGAAAGGTAATCCGACAGTGACTTCGATGGTCATGGTCAATGCTGGGTCAGATTTTGAAACAAAAGACAATAATGGTCTCTCGCACTTTTTGGAACATATGTGTTTCAAAGGTACGATCAATCGTCCGAATTCAAAAATTATTTCAACCGAACTTGATGGGCTCGGTGCACAGTACAATGCGTATACCGATAGAGAAATCACGAACTATTACACCAAGGTTGATGCAAAGTTGTGGAAGAAAGCATTTGCAGTGATTGCCGATGTGTATCTGTATTCGACTTTTCCTGATACTGAAATTGAAAAAGAGAAAGGAGTGATTGTTGAGGAACTCAATATGTATGAAGATATGCCTGAACGGAAAGTGTGGCATATATTGGCAGAGGGGATGTACGGTGAAAGTTTTGCCGGACGATCAATTGGTGGAACCAAAGAAAATGTATTGAAATTTACTCGTGATGATTTTGCAAATTATCACAAAGCACATTACGTACCAAGTAAAACAACGATTGTTATCGCTGGTGGAATTACCGAGCGTGAAATGCTCACTGAAGCAAAAAAGTATTTTGCAACAATTCCTGAAGAGAAAGCAGTCAAAAAACCGAAGTTCAAAAATGACACAACGTTTCCGCAAGTTGTTAGTTTTGAAAAGAAAACTGATCAAACACACATGGTGCTCGCTTTTGATACTGTGCCAAAAGGTCACAAAGATGCCACTGCACTCGCAGTGCTCGGTGCAATACTCGGTAGTGGAATGAGTTCACGATTGTTCAATTTGCTCCGCGAAGAAATGGGTGTCGCGTACTATGTATATGCATTTGCTGATAGTGAAAGTGATCGAGGATTGTTTTGCATACCAGCTGGAATTACAACAGCGAGACTATATGAAGTGGTAGAAAAAATAGTAGTGCTTTGTAATGATGTTGCAAAAAACGGTGTAGGGAATGAAGAATTGAAAAAGGTAAAACAGCATATGATTGGCAATATCAAAATGGGGTTGGAGTCTTCGGATGCTGTTGCTGGATTTTTTGGTCCACAAGCACTGATTCTCGGAACCGTTGAAACACCAGAAGAAAAAATCAAAAAAATACAAGTAGTCACAGAAAAAGACTTGATTCGCGTAGCAGGGAAGTATTTGACCAAAGAACGAGCAGTGTTTGCCGTCGTTGGCCCTGTTTGTGACACAAAGAAACTCGCTTCCACATTGCAGATTCTTGGTGTACGATAGATATATATGAGTCAAAAAACCACTGTTTCTATATCAAGTATTTCAATTATTCGTGCAGTACTTATTGTTCTCGGTGCTATCGCGCTTGTTCTTGTTAGAGATGTTGTCATTACATTACTTGTTTCTATTGTACTGGCTTCGTTTGTCGAAGTAGTAGCTGAGAAATTGAAACGTAAATACAAGATTCCACGACCAATTGTTGTCTCAGTTGTGTTCTTCGGGTTGTTGTTTGCTGTTGGGGGGTTGTTGTACTTACTTATCCCAATCTTTTTTGATCAGGTTACCAGTCTTGCTTCACAACTTGCCCGTGCATTGCCGACGGTGTCATGGCTTGAACCATTCAAGAGTAAAGGATTTGCTATCGGAGCACAAAAATTGGCAGAAGGTATCGGCTCAAATGCCTCAATTGGAGAAGTCGTATCTGGTTCACGGTCTTTCCTCACAAATATCTCTACTTCACTCTTTTCTTCTGTGTCAGCATTCTTCAACGGAATGGTGCACTTCATTGTGATTTTGGTTATTTCATTCTATCTTTCAATGCAAGAACGGGGAATTGAAAACTTCTTGAAGTTTGTTACTCCTGATAGATATGAAAAATATGTTGTCGGTTTGTGGGAACGTGTTGAACGCAAAATTGCTTTTTGGGTACAAGGACAACTGTTGCTCGGATTGATTGTCGGTGTACTCGTATTTGCTGGATTGCAAATTATGGGTGTTGAGTATTCACTCCTTCTTGCGTTGATTGCTGCTGTCTTTGAATTGATTCCATTCGGAATGATTTTTGCGATTATTCCAGCAGTTGCTATCACTGCAATGAATAGCGGTGTTGCAACTTCTTTGATTGTCTTGGTTATGTATGTCGTGATTCAACAAATTGAAAACTATTTGATTGCTCCAATGATCGTCAAAAAAGTTGTCGGCATTTCTCCGATCGTAGTTATTATCTCGGCGTTGATCGGTTTTGAATTGATTGGATTTTTTGGTATCTTGCTTGCAGTACCGTGTGCAGTATTTGTCGTAGAATTACTCGAAGATATTGCCAATAAGCGCAAGCTTGTAGCAATGGAACATCATGAATAATACAGAAAAACATTTTTATATAACAACAACGCTTCCATATATCAACAGCGAACCACATGTCGGGTTTGCGATGGAAATTATTCGTGCTGATGTTATTGCACGTTACAAGAAATCTCTCGGGTATAAAGTTTTTTTTAACACCGGAACTGATGAGCATGGGCAAAAGATTTTTGATCGTGCACAGGCAGAAGGGAAGGAAGTGCAAGTTTTTTGTGATGAAAATTCAGCAAAGTTTCGTGCATTGCTTCCAGTAATCAATATTTCTTCTGATGTTCATTTCATCCGTACAACCGATGAAGATCACATTCTCGCGGCTCAAGCATTGTGGAATGTCTGTGATGAAAATGGCTACATTTACAAAAAAGCATATCAAACAAAATATTGTGTTGGTTGCGAGCTTGAAAAGACTGACGGCGAACTTGATGAAAATGGAAAGTGTCCAGATCATCCGATTGGGGAAATCGAGTTGCGAGATGAAGAAAATTATTTCTTCAAATTCTCTGCGTTTGGTGAGAAGTTGTTGCGATTTTATACAGACAATCCACACTTCGTACAACCTGCGGGACGATTTAATGAAATCAAAAGTTTTGTGGAACGCGGACTGCAAGATTTTTCAATCTCACGTTTGAAAGAAAAAATGTCATGGGGTGTACCAGTACCAAAAGACGATTCACAAGTAATGTATGTCTGGTTTGATGCATTGACCAACTATATCTCGACACTTGGTTGGCCAAAAGATTTGGAGCAATTTGAACAATTTTGGGTAAACGGCGAAACAGTACAATATTGTGGTAAGGACAATTTGCGTCAACAAACAGCAATGTGGCAAGCGATGCTTATGGCATGCGGTCTTCCAAATACGAAACAAATTATCATCAATGGTTTCATTAATTCAGGTGGACAGAAAATGTCTAAATCAATTGGTAATGTAATCTCTCCGTTTGATGTAGTGAATGAATATAGTGCTGATGCGCTTAGATATTATTTGCTCCGAGAAATGTCTACCTTCGAAGACGGGGACATGACAATGGAAAAATTCAAAGAAGCCTACAATGCCAACTTGGCGAACGGGCTTGGAAATCTGACTTCACGGCTACTGAATATGTCAGCAACCTATGCAATAGAGATTGATCACATCAAATTCGAACCACTTGAAACTGATGAGATTACCAATGGCTACGCAACGTTTGA
>CAYUGY010000006.1:0-26623 GCA_964444515.1 uncultured Candidatus Saccharibacteria bacterium
CAAAGAAAAACCCTTATTTATAAGGGTTTTTCTTTGTCCCTGCCACTTGACTTTTCTATATAAAAGGTGTATAATTATATCAGAAAAATAAAAAGTAAATTACAAATAAAATATGGACACAATAACCATCATCACAAGAATTACGATTCTTGTCTTAACACTCACCGGAATAGGCATTTGGCTATTCTTCTGGGTCAGGAGAGCGACTGATACTCGTACTACTCCTCCGACAACTACTGCAGCTGATCACGGACCTCGACAAAAGTCATGGATACCGATCAACTTTATTCATGGAAGTGGAAGTCAGACTGAATACTGGATTTGGGTAGCAATACTTATAATCTTTCCGTCTGCCATACTTTTCATAATCGAAGGATTTCTCAATTATTATTATCCGAAAAGTATTCCTTTCCTCAGCACTACGGTGAACACCTTGGCTGTACTTATTCCAATAAGTAGAGTGAGAAAATCACTAAGAGAGGCTGGAGAAAATGAACTTGTAGGAATCTATTTGTTTAGAGGTCATCAAATTATTGGTGTATCTGGAGGTTTGTTTTTTGAATTTCCAGGTATGCGTGTCAAGAAGACATTCACCGAGGTAATTAGTTTCGACTTTGGAAAGACAGAAGTTCGTGAAGGATCAGTAAAAGACTGGACTGAAATCACAACTGCCACACACGAAACATGCAACTGGGAACAATTCAAGAAATATTGGATTGCAGACCAGATTGAAGCTCGTGGATGGTTGTTAAGTGATGAAAGAACAGGAACAATGACACCTGAAGAAATTCTGAATTACATGAATGAAAAAGGGTCAATCCTTGAAAATGAATTCGAGGGAAGACCTGCAGCATCTGGTGCGCCTGAGATAAAAAGTCTCAGGAAACAGATAGAGAAATCTACCACTCATAAGCATATTACTTTGGGACCAAAAGTTTTTGGTAATCTACAAGTAATCCCTGAGAAAATTTTTGATTTTTTCAAAAATGTTCCTGGGTTAAAAGATGCTGATGAAAATGCACCTGATTTTGTTGAAAAAGATTTTCAGGCTAGAAAAGAGTATTTGATCAAAAATGTGAAAGAAATGACTATTGCTGTACTTAACACCGAATTTAAGAAATTCACCCACGCTCAGTTATTAATTTTGACACAAGGAAAAACCTTGAACAAAAAATTAGAGGAAGGGATTGATAATCTTTTGGCGGGACAAGCAAAAAACAGTAGTGGTCAAAACGCACGCACATCAAACAGACCTGATTTAGGGGTAGACTGCACTATGACAGAAATCAACAAACTCGGTGCGAGTAAAAAGATTCACGATGCTATCGACGACGCCCAAGAAGCAGCTATCGACAAAGAAGCTACTATTACCGCAGCAGAAGCAGCGAGAGAGGAAGCGAAAATTAAGGCCGAAGGAGAAAAAAGTAAAACTATTCTTAATGCTGAAGCTGACCAACAGTCTCGTGAGTTAAAACTTGAGGTTACAAGAAAAGAAAATACTATCGAGGCTGAACGCGAAGCAAAAATTGTTGAACTCTTAATGGCAGAAGCAACTAAGGAAAAAATTCCAACAGAAGCAGTGCTTCAATTCTTGGCAAACAGAGATTTGGCGAAAAACGCCAACCACACATTCTTCACTAATAATGGAAATGGTGGCACCAGCGGAAATCCCGATATGGTAAAACTCTATGCAATGTTCGAAAGACTTGCTGTAGCATATGAGAAAGGAGGTAGTCATGAATAATCTAATACCGGCTATTATTGTCGGAGCTATTGTTCTTCGTTTCTTTTGGAGAGATGCTGCTGGGTTAGTTGGTGCTGAAAAATTCCTTGAGAAAAAAGGTAAAGGTATAATCTTTGGATTACTTGCGTGCGCAGCGGTATTACTGCTAGCATATCGTATTTTTCCAGACATATTACTCAGATGGTACAACAGTGATTGGTTTTGGTGGTCTATTGGTTCAATTGTCGCTGGTTCAATAGCTGTTGGAATGAGGAGTGCTCTTTTTGGATTCATCATGATTGTCGCTGGTTTAGGTCTAGGTACTTATGATGTTTACACAAACTACAACAATGTTCCATTTGTATGGAACATGGAAGCAGGTGAAAGTAGGTCATTTACAGTAGAACCTGATCAAATCGGCGAAATAGAAAGACAAGAATATGATGTGTATGTGATTAATCCTCGTGGAGACACCGTTATCAAAGAGGTTCAACAAAACTCTCGATTGATCAATGAAGTAACACAAAGAAACAATATGGACACACTTTCTCATTTCTCTTATCATGGGAATACATCCCCAGACAAGTTCAATGGTGGTAGTGGTACATATTGGATCTACACGAAGAAAAAACAACACATAGAATTCAAGTTATTTTACAAATAGTTCCTTTTTTTGCCACATGACAATCCCCGCTTTTAATAAGTGGGGATTTTTTTATCAAAAAAAACTATGAGCACTGCTCATAGTTTTTTTAAATTAAATATTTTACTTATTTAATTAGTGGTCTCTTTTTGATACTTAATCTGCTGATTAATATTTACATTTTTAGGTGAATCGAACTCAAATGAACTGTTGACGAAGGCAATAATGCCCCATACACCCAGCATTATCGTTATGCCGACGATTCCCCAAATAATGTGATCCTTACCTTGTTTACGAGCATCACTTGCCTCTTTACCTCTTATATATTCCATAACACCCCACAAGAAAATGATGAGCGCCACAGTAAACAAAAGCGTAATTGCAGGATTGATAATCTTATCTACAATATTATTGTAGAGTTTATCATATGTTATAGCGTACGCAATTGTTGGTAAGAACATAGTTTATTAACGACAAATTTTACTTGGAACACCATTGATAAGAACAGGTGTAAGAGCCATACCAGGAGGACAAACAGCCTGTACAGGACCATTATCTGTTGCACCGGTAACATTTTGAATAATTTTAACAATACCCCATGCAGAAGCCATGACAAAGAGAGCAACAAGTCCGTACACAAGCTTTCCTTTTGCTTCTTTTTTCTTATCATCTGATTTTGCAGTGATAAATTCGTACACACTGTACAAGAAGTACAAGAATGCCAACGCCATTACAATTTGGATACCAATTTGAATAGCACCGAGTATTCCTGTTCCTGCTGCACTCACATAAGTGAAATTGGGAACTACTGGATTCATAATAAAAAAAATAAATTAAACTAATAACGACCGACGCAAAGCATCGAAACGTATACTCATTTTATCACAAAAGTATAGTCAACAGTCAACATGCCTGTTGATAGTCTATTTTAGATGTCTAATCTGTGGTATATATGACCCTCCTAGACCGAAGGTCGTCGAAAGTATTTTGACCAACCCCCAAACAGAAACCATTACAAACAACGCAACAACGCTGATAATCATTGTTTTTCTTGCATTCTTGACTTCTGTGGGATTACTAGCAGTACGTATTGTATTGGCAATATTCCACAAAAAATAAATAAAAGCGAGAGAGAAGAGAATCGGAATAACATAGATACCAATCAAACAAGTGAATGCTTCTAATAGTGTTTTGAAATCAGTAAATGTGATTGGACCACCGACAACACAAGCACTGCCTCCTGCTGAAGTCGCCGCAAACATACTGACAGGTAGTACTATATTGATAAGTATAAAAAATATTTTTTTCATATGATTATATTACTTTAATTAAGTATTGATTGAATAGTTGCTATAACAGCCTTGGCGACAGTATATGCTCCCAAAAAAATAGCAGTTCCTAACAAGACGTGACCTAAATTACGATGAGCATCGGTAATCTCCTTTGGGTTTCCACGAGCCATCACATACCTGAAACCAGCCCAAAGAAGAAATAGTGCGATAATTGGAATACCTATTTTCAATACAAATCCAACAATTCTGTCTATTAACGACAAAATATCGGTATCAGCTATTGGATTTTCAATTTTTATACTGAGACTAAGGTTTGAAGAAGTTGCCTTCTTTTGTACTGAAGTACTGTTGCCTGCTCCGAAATCACCGCCACCTGAACCAAAATCAGTAGCCATTACTGATGACGAGGAGACGAGCATTAGTAAGGTAATAAAAAATACTTTGAGTGTTTTTGACATGGTTTTATTATACAACGAATGACTATTCATAACTAAATTGATATGTGATTAAAAGAAAGTATCAAAAGAAGGTTTTTCTCCCGCAAAAGCAATAATGATTGTCTTTATAATAACCCATGATGCCAAGGCAATAACATACCCGAGAAACAGTCTCCAAATAAGGGTTCTTGCTTGTGTACGAGCCTTGGCATCACCACCTGAAGTCAAAAATATCCACCCTGCATAAAATAACCCTGCAACAAACATCAAGAAAGCAACTTTGGTTAAGAGTAATTTTATGACGTTTTGCAGCAATCTCATTAAATCAGTAAAACCACACGCCCGTTGATCGACAGACAACGTTGAGCTAGCTGTCTCCATTGAACCAACACCATTACAAACAATAAGCTGACTACTGATAGAATTATCAGCTGCAAAGATTAAAGCAGGAGCAAAGTTTACAACGAAGACAAAAAGAAATGCCGTGAGTGGTAAACAAAATTTATTTTTTATAAAAAATTTCATATATATTATCTAACAGAAACTAATAAAGATTCTGCTTTTATTAATGCTTCACCTATTTTCATGCGACCAGTAACTATATTACTTATCATATCACGAAAAACTGCATCACTTTGTACTGGTGATGGATCGTACCATATTTTTGAAATCAATGACTGTGTGTCAAAGATGGTGCCATAATTTGAACTAGTAGCATTTGTACTGATAGTGGTTCGATGTACAGGCGAAAGATTATAGGCCACATCGAATGTTTTTAATAATTCGGAATCTGCGAACATAACAAGCACATTACTGGCACCTGTCGGATTTAGTGAATTTTTTAACGAAGAAAGTGAATACAGTCTACTGATAGTTGTTTTCTTGTCTGTTCCACGAATCTGAGGGACACCAGTTGGAGCAAAATTCAAATTAGGGTTTCGTTCTCGTAAATTTAATAACTCACTAGCAAAACCAAAATAATACGCCAAATCACCTCCAAGAAATGCTTCTCGAGAATTTACTAATGAACGATTCCATGAATAAAAATCATCATACGGATTAGAAAATCTGGTGTAAAAAGACAGAATTGTCTCTGCGGTAGACACACCATCCTTGTTAGCATACGATGCAAAATTTGACTGATATAAATATGAACCATTGGCGCCAACAGACCGAGTGACGATTTGGTTACCTGACTGAAAGAAAAGTGTTGCTATAATATATTTTGCATTCGCCACATTATCAAAGAGACCCAAAGCAAAAGTTGAGCGGGTCAATTTTGTTCCAATAGATTTAATATTAATGGCATCAATATACCTTCCCGCCTCATCCCAATACTGTATTGGTTCAGCGATACCAGCATTAGACAGCACATCTCGATTATAAAAAAGTACCAATGGATCGTTTGCAACAGGAATACCCAGTAACCCATTCTGTGTGATAAGTGATTCACTTGCTTCTATGTATGTTTGTCGAAATATTGCCTCAGGAAATGTAACAAACGGAACTGGTTGAATCCTTGGGCTCAGTGACACAAGAAGATCATTTGGAAACAGAATCAAGTCCGGTTGCGTACCGTCAGCCAAAGCTTCGGTTAGTGTATCTTTGAATGTTTCTTCAGGAATTTCTATATAGTTTAAATTGAGCGTCTTATCTTTTTGATAAAGCAAATTACTAATATAAGAGAATTTATTCGAAGGTAATGTTCCCCAGATAGTTACTATCCCAGTATCTACCGTTGTTGTAGAACTTGTCGGTGTTGGAATAAAACCAGAAAAAATCATGATTGCTACAATCAATGCAACTCCGCAAACAATAGAAAGAATTATTTGAAAACGATTCATATTTATATTGAAAAAATTATACCATAATGATGCGATCCAGCAGTAAGTGTTCCGTTACGATGAAAATTATTTTTTACAAAAAGTGTTTCTGTTTGTGATAACGTTATAACATCTTCTGGTTTTGGACCAAGTCCACCAAACGAACTACTCCAGTCAACAACGACAACCTTTCCCCCTGGTTTCAAGATACGAATAATTTCTTTGAGGGCAGACTCTTTATCTCTCAATTGAAACAAAATATTCGCCAAGATAACGACGTCGACAGAATGTTTTGCCAGCTTTGTACCATTTAGTCGTTCAACGTCACCCCACAACACTTCGATATTATTCAAATGCAGTTTTTGTGCGTCATTACTCAAACGTACCAGTAAATCTTTCTGCACTTCGAGCGCATATACTCTGCCATTTGTTCCAATTCTTTTTGCACATGCAAAACTATAGGCACCAATTCCAGCTCCAACATCAAGCACCACAGCACCAGGAGTAATTCCAGCTTGAGAAATAATTGTATCGGGATTAGAAAACATATATATAGTATAGCAGACGGAAGTATTGAGTATAAGGAATAAGTATGAGGAAAATCATAAACAAAAAAGCGAAACATTATATGTTTCGCTTTTTTAATAAAATCTTATAGACATGTCAGTGAAGCAATCGAATCCCCCGCTCTCAACTTCATGATGTGAACCCCTTGCGTGTCACGTCCTGAAGTCGGCAATGATGCAAGTTCCACACGAATGATTTGTCCTTTTTGAGAAACGGCAATCAATTCACTTTGATCGGTGATAACTTTAGCAACAATCAATGAACCAGTTTTTGCAGTCAATTTTGCTGTCTTGATTCCAGAGCCACCACGATTTTGAATCTTGTATTCTTTCAAAGCAGTTTTCTTACCGAGACCATTTGCGGTCATAACAAGCAATGTTCCTTCTTTTTCATCTTTTTTGACTGCGTCAACACCGATGACAGAATCTCCTTTACCAAGCTTGAGAGCACGAACACCACCAGCTGCGCGCCCCATTTCTCGGACATCATCTTCTGCAAAACGGATTGATTGTCCAAGTTGTGTTGCAATCATGATTGTGTCGCCTTTTTCTACAGAGAGCACATCTACCAATTCATCGTCTTTTGCCAATTTGATAGAAATAATTCCACTACGACGTACGTCTTTGAAACTTTCTGCAGAAACTTTTTTGATATCACCTTGCTTAGTAATCAATGCAAGTTGAGACATACTTCCCTTCTTGTCTTTTGAAATCGGCAAGATTGAAGTAACTCGTTCTTCTCCGGTTAGTGACAAGAAATTCATAATAGACTTACCTTTGGTTGCACGTTTTCCTTCTGGAATATCGTACATTTTGATTTGATAGGCTTTGCCGAGATTGGTGAAGAAGAGTAAATCACTGTGTGTGTTTGCGTTGATCAACATCGTAACGAAATCTTCTTCTTTTGGTTCGATATCAATCACGCCGACACCACCGCGTTTTTGGGTGCGGTATTCAGATGGATCAGTACGCTTCACATAACCACCTTTGGTGTACACCAAGACTGATTCTTTTTCTGGAATCAAATCTTCTTCGTTCATTGACTTGAGTCCACCCTTCACAATCTTCGTGCGACGGTCATCACCGTATTTTTCTTTTGCTTCAAGTAGTTCTGAAGAAATCACTGCGAGCATTTTCTTTTTGTTAGCAAGCAATGCTTCACATTCAGCGATAAATAATTGTTTTTCTTTCAACTCAAGCTCAACCGCTTTTCGTTCAAGACCAGCCAATTTTTGCAAACGCATTTCCAAAATCGCAATCGTTTGTAATTCTGAGAATTTGAATTCTTTCATCAAGTTGACCTTTGCAATTGCTGCGTCTTTTGATTCACGAATAATAGTAATCACGCGGTCGATATGATCGAGTGCTTTTTTCAAACCGAGCAAGATATGTTCACGCTCTTTCGCTTTTTGCAAATCAAATTCTGTTCGACGACGAACAACAATTTGTCGATGAGAAATAAATTCAGACAATACTGATTTGAGCGACAGTGTTTGTGGAACTCCATCAACAATTGCAACGACGTTGTAGTGGAACGTAGATTCAAGTTGTGTGTGTTTATATAAATAGTTGAGGACTTTTTGTGGATGAGCACCGTTTTTCAAATCAATCACCACACGAATATCATTGGTTGATTCATCGCGAATATCTTTGATACCTTCAATTTTCTTTTCTTGAATTAATTCAACGATTGAAATGATCAAGTTTGATTTGTTCACACGGAACGGAATTGAAGAAACAATAATTTGGAACGAACCACTTTTTGTTTCAACAATTTCTGCGACCCCACGAGTTACTACACCACCACGTCCAGTTGCATATGCATGTAAAATATCTGTTTTGTTGTACGCAATTCCACCAGTTGGAAAATCTGGACCTTGGACAAATTCCGCCAAATCTTCAGTTGTTGCATCTGGATTATCAATAAGGTGAATTGTTGCATCAACAACTTCCCCCAAATTGTGTGGAGGAATGTTTGTTGCCATACCAACAGCGATACCCAACGTTCCATTGAGTAACAAGTTTGGTAATCCTGCAGGTAGAACAGTTGGTTCTTTTTTGCTACCGTCGTAGTTCGGACGGAAATCTACCGTATTCTTTTCCAAATCACGAAGCATTTCACTCGAGATTTTTGACATACGAGCTTCGGTATAACGCATCGCCGCAGCATTATCTCCGTCGATTGAACCGAAGTTTCCTTGTCCAATAATGAGAGGATAACGAGTTGAGAAATCTTGCGCCAAGTTGACCATTGAGTCATACACAGCAACATCACCGTGCGGGTGATATTTTCCAAGCACGTCTCCGACTACCGCAGCACTTTTTCGAGATTTTGCAGATGCAGTCAATCCCATCTCATGCATGGCATACAAAATACGTCGGTGCACTGGCTTCAAACCATCACGCACATCAGGAAGTGCACGTTCAGTAATAACACTCATCGCATAGTCGATGTATGATGTTTTCATTTCATCAACAACGTTTACTGAGACCACGTTAATGTGTGGTTTGATTGGTTCTGCTTCTACAATTGTTTTTTTCTTGGCTGACATATTTTTTCTTTATTTAGTAGATAATCCTGAACCGACGGAATCGACAACTTCTCCGACACTTGCAGAAATTGCATTGAACGGTGTTTTTAGATCGGGATAATTCATCACATTTCGAGAAAAACCAAAAGTGATAACCGCCCAAGCCACAAGAAGAATAGCACCGAAACCAATGGCAGTATTTCTGGCAAAAATACGCCTTTTCTCATATGATTGATTTTTGATATGGTTTAAGAAAATCATACTATTATATGTATATGTTACTCACTAATAACAATAACCGCACCTTGTCGCTCAAGTACATCTTTGCGCTTCAAGGTAAGTTTATCAACCTTTTCGGCTTTTTCTTGTCCTGTTTCTTTGAGAAAATTTGAAAGTGCATCTTTTTCTTGATCATTCCCATAATCCATCGGAATCGTAATACGTGATTCAAGTGCGACAGAAATCTTAGCAGCATCTTTGAAGTTGATGATGTCTTTGCCGCCGATTGGGATAAAAAGTAGATCTGGGCTATTCAATAGCTCTGTTGCTTCACTTGAAAGTTTGGTTGCAGTAAGTGCTCCCAAGAAAACGATACGAATACCGTCGAGTTCAAACATATACATTGTATTAAAATGCGTCTTACCGTCCAATACAGCAGGCATACTAACTCCTTCAAAAAGTAAGCCTTTTACTTCATACGAACCTGGTCCATCGATAATGAATGGTTCTTTTTCTCCATAAAAAAATGATTCTCCCCCATTGAAATCTTTTGTGTGTGTACTTGAAAGGACAATGTCTGCCCCGAATTTAGAGATTGCAAATTTCGAATCTTTTGTAGGTGGATTGAGCACAATAGTCAAATCACCTTGTGTTATTTTGAAACATTGTTTGCCGAGATATGAAATTACCATAGCTTTATTATATCATAATTTGAGCAATACCAATATTGACCCGTGTCAAAATATTGGGATAAATATATATAAAAAAAAATGACCCGGAGGGCCATTTATCGAAATGATTTTGTTTTAATTGATCGAGACTAGACAAAATCTTCTTTCATAAAATCTTTGAACGATTGATGAATTTTCAAAGAAAAAATCCATTTCATAACCTTGATACTTTAAAAGCATCAAGCAATCTTCTCTCTTGAAAATCTGAACGCCATAAATCCTGTTCATTACCCAAAAATAAAGACTGTGTTTTCTTTCCTGTTCAGACGCAAAAACAAACGCATTAACACGTGATTGCATTTCCCTCTCACTCATGTGATGTAACGGGGATTCTCCTAAAAATTGCCCAATATATTTATTGACCGCATCTTGACCACAACCAATCAAAAAACAATAATACCGTTCAAGTGATTCTGCCAATTCTGGTCGCTCACAATCAATAAGTAATCGAGCATTGCCTAAAACTTGATCAAGGGTCAAGTCTGGAATATCTTTTAATTTCATTGTTTTTAACAATTATCCATCAAAACTATACCACAAAATAAAAACAAAAGCAACGATTTTCCTTGTCTTTTTCTGTAGAAATGCTATAGTGGCTCTATTACAAGGTCACCTGTGTCATAACCCTCATTTCCCTCTTACGACCAATAACAAATGAGAAGTCACAGGCACCGCTTAATGCGGTTTTTTCTTTTCTTGTATAAAGATCCAGAAAAAGACAAAAAATTTTTATAATATGAAAACATACGTAGACAAAATTACAGATAAGCCAGTCATCGAATCTATCATCGAAGGATCAGTGCTTTCTATCAAGAAAGCCAACGTCTTCATCGATTTGGGAACATTTGGTACTGGTATTATCTATGGAAAAGAATTCCAAAATGCTCGCGACATTATCAAAAAGATAAATGTTGGAGATTTGATCAAAGCAAAAGTTGTTGATATTGAAAACGAAGATGGATACATCGAACTTTCTCTCAAAGAAGCAAAACAAGCATTGATCTGGAGTGAAGCAGAAAAAATGATCAAGACAAAGACACCGATTGAAGTAACTATCAAAGAAGCAAACAAAGGTGGATTGATCATTGATTGGCAAGGAATCTCAGGTTTCCTCCCAGCATCACAATTGAAACCAGAACACTATCCACGTGTTGAAGATTCAGACAAAGATAAAATCTTGAAAGAATTGAAGAAAATCGTTGGAAAGAAAATCAATGTTATTATCATCTCTGCACTTTCAAAAGAAGGTAAATTGATCTTCTCAGAAAAAGACGGTAACAGTGAAGAACGTCAAGAAATTGTTGGAAAATACACCATTGGCGACGAAGTAAACTGTGAAGTTGCAGGATTGGTAGACTTCGGTGTCTTCTTGAAGATCGAAGAAGGGCTAGAAGGATTGGTACACATTTCTGAAATCGATTGGGGTCTAGTAGATGACACACGTTCACGATTCAAACTCGGCGACAAAGTCAAAGCAAAGATCATTGAAATCAAAGATGGAAAGATTTCTCTTTCAATCAAAGCACTCAAAGAAAATCCATGGAATGCATTCGATGGTAAATTGAAAAAAGGTGATTCAATCGAAGGAGTTGTAATCAAATACAACAAACACGGAGCACTTGTTTCAATTGCTGAAGGAGTTGCAGGACTAGTTCACAACTCTTCATACGGAGGAGAAGACAAGCTACGAACAGCACTTTCTCTCGGAAAGACATACAAATTCCAAGTTACTCTTTTTGAACCAAAAGAACAAAAGATGACATTGGTACCTGCTGAACAAGCATAAACAAGAACATATAAAAAGCACGGAATCTAAAAGTTTCGTGCTTTTTATATGTTCTTTCGTAAAACTTTCTTGAGACTTGCGCAGACAGGTATTCGAGCAGAGCAATTCCTTACCAGAGGAATATGCGTGTCTCGAAAAAGATTTACGACTAATTATATTTATTCATCGTCTTCTCTTTCCCGTTCACCATCAATGACTCAATCACCTTCCCAACCATCGGAGCAATATCTTTTTTGATTTTTTCCATTTCATCTTTTGAGAAATTTCCGAGCACGTCCGGTTTTCGCAAAATAGTATTTTCATCAAGCAATGACACACCAATTCGTATTCGCAAAAATGCTTTTGATTCGAGTACACCGACAATTGATTTGATGCCATTGTGTCCCCCATCTCCACGATCATAAGAAATACGAATCGTGCCAAGCGGCAAATCAATATCATCATGCACAACCACTAATGATTCTGCAGACAACTGATGCTCTTTGATCAAGAAAGGAAGTACGTCACCAGAATTATTCATAAACGTTGTCGGTTTGATAAACAGCACATCAGCTCCACCTGACAACTCATTTGTAACAAAAGCTTTTGCGTACTTATTTTCTATCCAGTCGTTATTGGTAAGCAGATCAAAAACAATCCACGCAACATTGTGTCGAGTGTTTTTATATTCATCTCCGACATTTCCGAGCCCTAATATAAACAGTCTAAAATTCATCCCGTTAGAAATAGGTCGCGGTCAATATTACTTAAAACCACTATCCTATTTTGTATAAAAAAACCTAATAAAATTATCGATAAACCTGTTAGTAACTGCGACCGCGATTTCTAACGGGATTCATGACACCATTTTAACACAAACAGCACAGAAGAGATATTTGTGTCAATGTAGACTATTGTTGTACAATAGCGTCACATGGTCCGGTAGTAGATAATGACATAGTCAAATATGTATATCTAATTCGACTTTAAATAAATTATTCAAATTACTTAATATTATTAATATCTATATAAAATGACAAAATACATAATGTCATTTCTCACTACCGGATGGAACAAAACATTGAAAAAACAACGGAAACAATAGCTCCTTCTCAAAAAGAATCTTGGTTAGATATTCTCAAATTTGTTATTACCGTACTTGCAATCGTCATTCCTATCCGCGTTTTTGTCGCTCAACCATTTTTGGTTGATGGACTTTCAATGCATCCAACACTTGCAAATCATGACTATTTGATTGTCGATGAAATCTCCTATTATCTTGGACATATACAACGAGGAGATGTAGTTGTCTTTCGATATCCAGAAGACCCATCAAAACATTTCGTCAAAAGAATGATTGGGCTTCCAGGAGAAACAGTTACTCTAAAAGAAGGTGTAGTAACAATCAAACAAGTTGATGGAACAATACTCACCCTGAACGAACCGTACCTTACACACCATTCGACAGATAACGGCACCTACGAAGTACCAGCAAACAATTATTTTGTCCTCGGAGACAATAGAACAAATAGTGCCGATTCACGATACTGGGGATTTGTTCCAAAAAAAGACCTAACAGGACGAGCACTCATTAGATTGTACCCATTCAATAAGATTGATTTATTCCCTGGAGAAGAACGCTACCAATAACCTACTAAAAAATATTATGTCTGAAAAAAAACAAGAAAAGAAAACTGAAACAAAAGCTGTCAAAAAAGAATTGGCAAGTCCTCGCGGTATGCGAGATATCAGTGGTGATACCTATTATCAATTCCAAGGTTTTTTTGAAAAAGCACAAGAAGTTGCAATGTATTACGGTTTCAAACCATACGAAACACCGATGCTTGAATTCGAAGAAGTATTCACCGGCACCATCGGCGAAGGAACTGATATTGTCGACAAAGAAATGTACACTCTTCGTACCAAAGGTGGTGACAAATTGGCACTTCGACCAGAACACACTGCAAGTTTGATGCGTGCGTATATTGAACACGGAATGCAATCACTTCCACAACCGCTTATGTGGTACCAATATGGCCCAACATTTCGTCATGACAATCCTCAAAAAGGACGATATCGACAATTTTACCAATTTGATTTGGATGTACTTGGTAGTGAAAAAAGTATCGTTGATGCACTGGTGATCAAAACAGCAATTACTATCCTCGAAGAAGCTGGAGCAAAAAATCTGACTGTTGATATCAACTCAATTGGCGACAAAGATTGCCGAAATGCGTATGTTCGTGAATTGACGAACTATTACAAAAAACACCTCGACAAACTGCCTGCGATCGACAAAGAACGCTTGAAGACCAATCCACTTCGTATTCTCGATTCAAAAGAAGAAAAAACAAAAGAAATCAATGAAGACGCACCTGCAGCAGTCGCCTCTTTGTGCCCTGCGTGTAAACGTCACTTCAAAGAAGTGCTTGAGTACCTAGAAAGCATGGAAGTGAATTACACGATCAACAAAAATCTTGTTCGTGGTCTTTCATACTACACTCGTACCGTGTTTGAAATTATTGAAGTTGGAGATGAGAATACTCCATCTATGGCAATTGCTGGTGGTGGACGTTATGACTATTTGGCAAAAAATCTTGGTGCCAAAAAAGATATTCCTGCAATGGGAATGGCAATTGGTGTTGATCGTATCGTTGAAGCACCATGGTATGCAAAGCTTGCTCCACGCATCATGAAGAAACCAAAATTCTATTTCATCCAACTTGGTTTTGAAGCAAAACTAAAATCATTGAACGTACTCGAAATATTGCGCAAAGCACATATTCCAATTATGCAAGAATTATCAAAAGACAGTCTTGGTGCACAACTTGGTGTTGCAGAAAAAAGTGAAGTTCCATATGCACTGATTCTCGGACAAAAAGAAGCACTTGAAGACGCGGTGATTGTTCGTGATATGACCACACGTTCACAAGAGACTATTAAAATCGCTAAGTTGGCTGAATATTTGAAGAAGTTAAAATAATAGTATTATTTGAGTATGAAAGAAATTGTACAAGACGGAAATCCTGCCCTACGAAAAAAGGCACTTCCTATTCCTGTCAAAGATATTACAAGTAAAAAAGTGCAAAAACTACTTGCAGAAATGAAAGAATCACTTCATTCACAAGAAGACGGTTTGGCAATTGCTGCACCACAGATTGGTGAATCTTACAGAATCTTCGTTGTTGCGGGCTCCCTCTTTGCAACCAAAAGTAACCCAGAACCAAATGATGAAGTCTATATCAACCCAGAAATAATCAAAACGTCTGCAAAGAAAGTTTGGCGTGATGGCGAAGGATGTTTGTCTGTGCGCTGGCAATATGGCAAAGTAAAACGCTATACCAATGTCACCATCAAAGCTTTTGACGAAGAAGGTAACGAATTCACTGAAAGTGCCGGCGGACTTCGCGGTCATATCTTCCAACACGAAATTGATCACCTTGATGGAATCTTATTCATCGATAAAGCGGAAAATCTTCGAACAGAACATCCGGAACATTTCCATGAATAAAAAGATTATTTTCTTTGGAACACCTGACGTAACAATACAAATACTTGAAGACTTGAAAGCTTCAGGTTTTTTACCTGTGACAATAGTTACAAATCCTGATGTCGCGATTGGGCGCCACCAAGTCATCACTCCTTCTCCGACAAAAGTCTGGGCTATAGAAAATAGTGTTCCTGTATTACAACCAGTAAAAATTGATACTGATTTCGTAGAGCAAATAAAAAGTCTTGCTCCCGACCTTGCTATTGTTGTTGCGTATGGCAAGATTCTTCCACAAACACTGATTGATATTCCAAGTTTTGGAACAATCAATATTCACTATTCCCTACTTCCAAAATATCGCGGAGCAACACCAGTTGAAAGTGCTGTGCTACATGGCGACGAAGAAACAGGTGTTTGTATTCAACAGATGGTCTATGAACTAGATGCAGGAGATATTTTGGCAGAAGAAAAAGTTGCAATTGATTCAAATGAAAAAGCTTTTGAACTTCGTGCGAGATTAAATATCATCGCCGGAGGAATGCTGACAAAAATTCTACCAGTTCTATTTGAAAACAAGATTACTCCAATACCTCAACAAGGCGAGATTTCTAGATGCGGAAAGATCAAAAAAGAAAATGGCCTGATAACCGAAGAAGAATTAAAGGGTGCAGAATCTGACACAAAAACAGCGCGAAATTTGTGGAACAAATTTCGCGCCTACACCCCCTGGCCTTCCCTCTTCTTTTTCCATAAAGATAAAAGAATTAAAATAACCGAAGCCACATTTCAAAACAACCAATTCATCATCCAAAAAGTCATTACCGAAGGCAAAAAAGAAACGGACTACAAAAATTTCTTGGAAAATTTTGAATAAAAAAAATCCGGAACAAGTCCGGATTTTCAAATCAATCTTTAGTCAGCTAGATTTCAATATTGATAGTAAACAAATCAAAATCTTTTTGCACAAGGTCTACGCCTAATACTTTCTTTATTGATGGAAATAATTTACTTAAAATTCTTCCAAAAATAAACGGTAACATTAGATTTCCTAGTGCAAATAAAATTAAATTTACAGGAGATTGCTGAACGTCTAACCTGGGAAGACTTGACCACACACAACCATAATACAAGCTGAGAATTAATCCGGCCGACACCAATAAATTAAATAATCTTGTTAGATTATTTTTTGTAGCAGAATGCTGTCTTATTATTTCATAATTGTCGCCAACACCCATTTGGAAAAAATCAATTGCTATTATGATGACAGCGATAAAACCGATCAAATAGCTTTGCCTGAATAATAGGGCCGTAATCAATACAAGAAATTCTACAATTCCCAAAATTGTTCTGATTTTTTCTCCTGTACCACAAGATTTTAAAATAGTGATAAATTTTTTCATTTTTTTTATTTTTTTATTTTTTAAAGATCAGACACTCGAACACCTGATCCAGTTAAGGATGAGTATTCGAGTACCTTTTTACCTATTTTATTATATCACGCTATATACCATTTTGTCAAGTATTTAAATTCAATTTTACCCTTATTTCACAAGGTTTTTTAGGAAAGTTTTGCGATGAAGTGAGCTTAGGTCACATTTTTTAATTGCTTCATAATGAGCCTTCGTTCCATATCCGACATGCTTTTCGAATCCATACACTGGATATTTTGTCGCCATTTTTCGCATATATCCATCGCGAGTGACTTTTGCAACAATCGAAGCCATCGCAATAACTGATTCTTTTTCATCACCTTTGATTATCGTTTTTTGATGGGCATATTCTTTTGGTGCACGCAAACCACCATCCAAAAGAATATGAGGCTCTAGTAGGTAGGCTCTAGGCACTAGCTTTTTGAGTGACATATTCAATGCTTTTTGAATAGACGGAACAATACCGATCCTATCGATCATTTGTGCAGATACGGAAGTCACTACAAAATCACACTTCCCTTCTTTTTGCCATTGCTTGATTTGCACAAACCATTCATTTCGTTTTTTCTCAGTCAATTTCTTTGAATCCTTGCTGTTGTGGAGATTTTTCTTCTTTGCTAATTTCTGTTCTAAAAATACAAAGGCACAGACTGTTACCGGCCCAGCAACTGGCCCTCTTCCGACTTCATCAATTCCTACAACCATTTTCATATGTATATCATAACAAAAAAAACAGCCTACTAGACTGTTTTTGATAATAATTTTGGCAAAAGACTTTTCCAGTCTTTTGAGATGTCGGTGATGATACTTTCGTCGATAACAGTATTATCATTTGGATTCTTGTTTAAAAGATACAAATAAGAAATAGCACCACTCATCAAACCAAGCACTTCCAATCTATCATCAACAAAATGTGTGATTCTTTTTTCTTGAACAATACCCACTTTTTGGAACCGCTCTTCACAAAAAATAATATTTTTCTCAGGAACACCTGTTCTTTCAGAAAACAGATGGTCTCTCAACCACTTGATTGTCTTTCCTTCCCCCTCAGGTGTTTTGACCCGCGAAACAAGAAAAATATGTTCTCGAAATGGTGAACATGGACTGTTCCATAATTCACCTATTGATTGTATGGCACCAGAAACTTCTGGTGTATCTTGATAATTTTCAGGATCTTGCCATAAAGTGCGAACTGTTTCAGTTTTACACCTGTTGATTATGATGCCTCCAATATCGAGGCCGAGTATTGGTTGCATAAGTGTATATGTATATTCCGTCAACACTATAAATCATTCAATATCTTTTGTCAAAGAACTCTACTGACTGCTATAATAAGACAACTATGAATCAAAAATTCGTCCATCTTCACGTCCATTCACACTATTCTCTCCTTGATGGACTTTCAAAGATTCAAGGTCTCGTGAAGACAGCCAAGGCTGATGGAATGACCGCACTCGCTTTGACTGATCACGGTGCGATGTATGGTGCGATTGAATTTTTCCAAGAATGCAAAAAGTACGATATCAAACCAATCGTCGGAGTTGAAGCATATGTTGCCATTCGTACTCGTCATGACAAAGAACCAGGGACTGACAACAAACGATATCACCTCACTCTACTCGCCAAAAATCAAACTGGTTACAAAAATTTGATGAAACTCGTTTCTTTGGCATACACCGAAGGATATTATTATAAACCACGTATGGACCGAGAAATTCTCGAAAAATATCACGAAGGAATTATTTGTCTTTCTGGTTGTCCTGGCGGCGAATTGGCAAATGCATTATTTGCCGGCAACATGGAACGTGCACACGAGGTTGTTACTGCGTACATCAACATCTTCGGCAAAGAAAATTATTTCCTTGAGGTAATGAAGCATGATGAAATCGAAGGCTATGACAAAGTCATCGAAGGTATCAAACAATTGTCACAAGAATTTGATCTACCGATTGTCGGCACCTGGGATTCACACTATTTGCACCGAGAAGATTGGGAAGCCCAAGAAACGTTGATTGCTATCAATACAGGAAGTGATGTTGAATCAAATAAACTCTCAATGAAATCTGGAAACTATTCATTCATTGATTCTGAAACAGCATTCAAAACATTTGAAAGTATTCCTGGTGCCTATGAAAATACACAAAAAGTCGCTGACATGATCGATATGGAAATTGAGCTTGGTAACTTGTATTTCCCCTACTATCCAATTCCCGAAGGCACAACTGCCGATAGTGAACTTCGAAAAATGACGTACGAAGGATTTGAAAAAATCGGCGTAGAAAAAACAGAAGAAGCCATCAAACGTGCTGAATATGAACTCGATATTATCAAAATGAAAGGATACCCTTCATACTTTTTAGTGGTGGCAGATTTGATGCAATTTGCCCGAGAAAGTCATATTTTTACCAATACTCGAGGATCTGCGGCTGGTTCATTCGTGTCATATCTGTGCGGAATTACGACCGTAAACCCGCTAGAGTACAACCTCCCTTTTGAGCGTTTCTTGAACCCTGACCGTCCATCAGCTCCCGATATCGATATGGACATTGCCGACAATCGTCGCGATGAGCTTATTGAATATGCACGTGTTAAATATGGTAATGAAAACGTAGCACAGATTGGAACATTTGGAACAATGGCCGCTCGTGGAGCCGTACGTGATGTAGCACGCGCAATGGGTTATCCGTATGGAGTTGGAGACAAAATTTCAAAATTAATCCCCATGGGAGTTCAAGGATTCCCAATGACCATTGATCACGCAATTGAAATCACTCCAGAACTTAAAGAAATGTATGACAATGAACGTGATGTAAAAACCGTGATTGATATGGCAAAGAAAATCGAAGGAAACGTTCGACACATTTCTGTGCACGCGGCTGGTGTGGTGATTTCACCTCGACCGCTTGTCGAATTCACCCCGGTACAGTTCGACCCAAAAGGAGGTAAATTGATTACTCAATACGACATGTATTGCATCGAAGATGCAGGATTACCAAAATTCGATTTCTTGGGAATTCGTAACCTTTCATTCTTGGCAGAATCTGTTTCGCTGGTAAAACAAGTGTACGGTATTGATGTTGATATCCAGCGTATTCCAATGGATGACCCTCGAACATTCGGTATGCTTGCTCGGGGAGAAACTGAAGGAGTCTTTCAGTTGAACGGTGGCGGAATGACACAAAAATTGATCAAATTGAAACCAACAACGATTCACGATATCAACTTGATGGTAGCACTCTATCGTCCAGGGCCGATGCAGACGATCGAAGAGTACATCGACCGCAAACAAGGACGCAAACCGATTACTTTTTATCATCCAAAAATGGAATCATATTTGAAAACATCACTTGGTCTGTTGGTGTACCAAGACGACTTGTTGTTTACAGCGATCACGCTTGCTGGCTATGATTGGGGTGAAGTTGATAAATTCCGTAAGGCTGTTGGTAAAAAAATTCCAGAAGAAATGGCGAAGCAACACATTAAGTTCGTTGATGGTTGTCAGAAGTATTCTGGTATGACTGAAGCAGAGGCAGAGTTTATTTGGACACTCTTTGAACCGTTCCAAGGATACGGATTCAACAAGGCCCACGCGGCCTCATATGGACGTGTGTCATATCAAACAGCCTACATGAAGGCAAACTATACGGTGGCCTATATGACAGCGATGCTATCGGCCGAATCTGGCGATGTGGACACGATTGGTATTTATGTGAACGAATGTAAACGAATGAATATCAATGTGCTTCCTCCACACATAAACGAAAGTTTTGGTGGATTTACGATCGTCAAAGAAAAAGACAAAACAATTGAACAAAGTCGAATGATTCGTTTTGGTCTATATACCATCAAAAACCTTGGTACAGATATTTCTGATGCTATCGTTGCAGAACGCAAGCGTGGCGGAGAATTCAAATCTATCGGAGATTTTCTTGATCGTATTCATCACAAAAACTTGAACAAAAAATCACTTGAAGCATTAATCAAATCAGGATCATTTGAAGGACTTGCTTCTCAGGGCACCTTGATGGCAAATCTTGAAAAAATGCTCGAATATCAACGTGAACATTCAAAAAATGCAGGGTCACAAGACTCACTCTTTGCTAGTGCCGGCATTGAATTACCTGCGCTTTCTCTTGCTCCAGGTCCAGATATTGGCATGAAAGAACGACTTGCCTGGGAAAAAGAATTGTTGGGATTGTATATTTCAGGACACCCGCTCCAAATGCATCGCGACAAATTGGCAAAATGTACTAGTATCCGCGAAGTACTCCAAACTGGCAGAAAAGACAGTATCGTCAAAGTTTGTGGATCTATCGAAGGACTACGAAAAGTAATGACCAAAAAAGGCGAACAAATGGCCTTTGCCAAATTGACTGATATGTCTGGAACCATTGAAGTAGTTCTCTTCCCCAAGAAATGGAACGATTGCAACAAATTCTTCACTGATGACAACCTGGTGGTTATTGCCGGACGAATCAGTCTTCGTGAAAACGATAAAAGTGTCATGATTGAGGCGATTAAACCACTTGAAAATGAATAAGTGGATAACTATTGACATGTTGTAGATAGAAGAGTATTCTGTAAGAGGCTAATGTTCTATTTATCATGAAAACTTTTGATAAGAGAGAGATTGCACTATCAGTTCTAAAAGATTACAACGAATTGAAGGGACGATCGGAAATGAACAAAGAATCTTCCGCTTCAAAAAAAGAGAATTTTTTTATGAATGTGTTACATAAACACTTCACCAAACTAAGTGAAAACGACTCATTTGTTATGAACGAAAAAGAGTTTATTTCACAAATTAGTGCAGAATGCAGATTGATTCAACCGAGAAAAGAACCTACTTTCAAAAAAACAAAGAAGAACATTCAATCGAGTTTTTCTTACATTAAAAGTGTTCTTGCTAACGAAAAGCAACACGTTAATGAAGAGCAACTACGTGGTGTATCTGATGAATGGCTTGAAGATATTGGATATCAAACATCTTCTGTTTTTCGAAAGTAATCATTCTTTAAAAGACTGGAAATAAACCCAGTCTTTTTATTTTCTAATATATAAACAAAAAACCACTTCACTTTCGTGAGGTGGTTTTTTGTTTATGAAATTAAGCTTCACCAATGTCATTCATAATCTTCATAACTTCCTTCGCATATGTCGGAACGACAGATGGTGGGTTATATGACTGTAGAATACCTTTGGTGTCCTTATTCGCATAATGTTGAGCAGTAACAGGATTGTTACCCCCTAGGTTGCGACCGACGATTTCAATTGAATGGTCCATTGATTTAAAGTTAATTTTACATGATCCAAATCCGAAAGGACTATTTTTCACACTTTTACATGCGTATTTTCCTCCGGTCGATTCACGTACCGCAATTGCGGGAATCAGTCTCCAGTCAATATCATTGTCATATGCTACTTGGGCCATCTTCTCTCCAAAGCCTTCAAGTGGCATATTTCGGTCATGGAAGTATGCGTCGATCTGTGATCCGCGTTCTTTGATAAGGTTAGTAGTATCAAATAATGCCGCATTTTCCGTTGTATTTGATTGTAATGAAGTAAGAAACGAGGTACTAGTTGCACTATCGATCGTTCCGAAAGAAAGCGCCGTTGTGAGAAGTGGGACAACAACTAGACCATGTAATGTTTCTTTTTTGAAAAATCTGTACATAAATGATGATTTTGCTTCATCAAACTCGTGTCGGTGAATTTCTTCTTCTGAAGGGTTACCCCTTAAAAGAAAAAACATCCTGTATAAATACCTCGGGATGTATCCCTATTGTAGCACAGAACGATATAAAAAGTCAACCCTTTTAGGTTGACTTTTTATTAAACTAGTGTCTAATATCCTTATATTATAAGGGTTTTTTGAGAAATCCCCAGTTATTTTGCCAAATCTATTGTCTTGATTAAAGCGTATGTTTCCTCCTTCAAACGGAGTTCTAGGTCTTTGTAGAGACGAAGTGCTTCCCTTTTGTACTCTATCAACGGTTCTCGTTGTCCGTAGGCCCGAAGATTGACTGATGAACGGGTGTGATCCATTGTTTCCAAGTGATCTACCCAAACAGTATCGTTTACATACAAGATAATTCGACGCACCGTGTCCCAAAATTGTTGTTCCCCCACCTTAGTAATCTTTTCTTCGATAATACCTGGTAAATCTTCAAAGAATGGTTCCATGTCTTTAGTGAACTCTTTGATGACCTCAATATTGTCTTCGAGCATTGCTCGACGTCTTCCGTATACAGCATTTCGCTGTGTAGACAAAACATTATCATATTCGAGTGTATGTTTTCTGGCGTCAAAATGAAATCCTTCGATTTTTGTTTGAGCTGTTTCAAGTGCCCGAGAAATCATCTTGTGTTGAATTGCTTCATCTTCACCGATTCCCAGTGTTTTCATCATACTACCAACTCGTTCTGAGCCAAAAATACGCATGACATCATCTTCAAGCGAAACAAAGAATTGTGTCTCACCTTTGTCTCCTTGACGTCCAGATCGTCCACGGAGCTGGTTATCGATACGACGAGCTTCGTGTCGCTCTGTTCCCAAAACATACAAACCTCCAAGATTTCGAATTTCTTCGGCTTCCTCAGGTGTTGCATGTGTTCCCCCAAGTTTGATATCAACTCCACGCCCTGCCATGTTTGTTGCAACAATTACACTTCCCTTTTTTCCAGCATCTGCAACAATTTCTCCTTCTCGTTCATGGTTCTTGGCATTCAAAATAGTATGCTTCACCCCTTCACTGTTTAAATATGCAGAGAGTAGTTCATTTTTTTCAATTGAGACAGTACCAATCAATACCGGTTGTCCCTTCTCTTGTAATTCTTTGACCTTCTTCGCAATCGCTTTGAACTTGGCTTTTTCTGTTTGAAAGATCAAATCAGGATTATCGATACGCTGTACCGGCTTGTGTGTTGGAATTGTTTGCACATCAAGGCCGTATACTTTATAAAATTCTTCCTTACTTGTTTCAGCAGTACCAGTCATTCCAGAGAGCTTCTTATAGAAACGGAAGAAATTTTGATACGTAATAGATGCAACGGTGCGAGATTCTTTTTCAATCTTTACCCCTTCTTTGGCTTCAATCGCCTGGTGTAACCCTTCACTCCAACGTCGCCCTGGTTGCATGCGACCAGTAAAACTGTCGACAATAATGATTTCATTGTCTTTGACCACATAATCTTTGTCTTTGTGATACAGTGATTGTGCTCGAACGGCGTTTTCCAAATGGTGAACGTACTTAATCCCCTTTTCGGTGTAGATATTGGTAACATTCAATGATTTTTCTGTTTTTGTAATACCTACATCAGTCAAAGAAATAGCTTTCATTTTTTCATCAACCGTATAATCTTCGTCTTTGATCAATGTCTTTGCGATGCGAGCAAATGTTTTGTAGAGCTCACCTGATTCTTCGTCTGGTTGAGAAATAATAAGTGGTGTACGAGCTTCGTCGATCAAGATAGAATCTATTTCATCAACAATGGCAAAATGATACCCACGACTTGCAACAACTTGTTCGAGTGAACCCGCTAAATTATCACGCAAGTAGTCGAAACCAAACTCACTATTGGTTCCATAAGTAATATCTGCACTGTATGCTTCTTTTCTACTTGATGAGCGCAAGAAATCATATTCTACCTTATATGAACCTTCTTCATCACGCTCTGCATCGTTGCCTTGTGCATTCTTATCATAGAGATATGATTTGTTTTGACCAACAATCACTCCAACAGAAAGTCCAAGAAAAGAATAAATTTGCCCCATCCATGCAGCATCACGAAGCGCCAAGTAATCATTCACCGTAACAACGTGCACACCTTTACCTTCAAGTGCATTCATGTATGCAGGAAGTGTTGCAACCAACGTCTTTCCTTCACCAGTGCGCATCTCTGCGATATTCCCACTATCAATAACTGCACCACCGATAAGTTGCACATCATAGGGACGTTGGTTCAATGTTCTTTTGACTGCTTCACGAACAAGCGCAAATGCATATGGTGTTATTTTTGATCGGTCCTCACCTTTTTGTAATTTCTCCATTAATTCTTTGGTTTTCTCAGGAAACTGCACATCAGAAAAAGCAACGATTTCTTGCTCGTAGGAATTGACTTCTGCCACAAAAGAGGCGTATTTACCAAAAGGATTTTTTGATTTAAATAGACTAGAAAATAATGTCATTTAGAGATTTTACCATAAAAAGTGGCTCATACATAATGAACGTAGTTCGAGGCAAAAGTTCACACAAGAAACTTCTTACAGAAGCTGTACACCTTTTGGATATATTTCTTCGTTACACTCGAAATCTATCTCAAAAGGTCTTGCGTTTGTATCCCACACAAACTCACGTCATTATGTATGAGCCACAAAAAAAATCTCCGCTATCGAGGAGATTTTTTTTGGAAATTAGATATTAAATCTTTTTCTTTTTTGCTGCTTTTTTAACAGTCTTTTTTGCTGCCTTTTTTACTGTCTTTTTCTTAGCTGCTTTCTTTTTTGCTGCCATATAATTTGAAAATAGTTAATGTATTAATTTATGATGCAACGACCTTAAATATATTTTTTAAAACTTAATAAATTAATTTAAAAAATTTATAAAAAATTATTTAAAATAATTTATCGCATCACTACATTACTATTATCACGCGAAAAAAATTTCATTGCAATATTTTTTTACAAAAAAATGTGGATAACTAATTTTATTTTTATAAATTATTTTTATAAAAAATTTTTTTATATTTTATTTTTTTAAATTAATAATTATTTTTATTAAATTATTTTTTATATTTTTTATTTTAATAAAAAATAATATTACACATCAAAACAAAAACCGTACAACAATGTGTACGGTTTTTGTTTTCATATACTTGAAACAGCGGGAGCTAGCTCCACAAACATTTAGTGAGTGCTGCCGCTGATTCAAACATACGAAACGTTTGTTTCAACGACTGCACAGTAAGTATACAAGGATTCTCCAAAAACACAATACCCTGCCGAAGCAGGGTATTGTGAAATGTTTGTGTACAAATAATTCTCATACTAAGAGCTATTCACTCACGATTATATCTTAGCAGTTTATATTCAAAAAGTCAAGTAATTCTTTTTATATTGTGGATAAAAATACAAAACACCTTTCTTTGGAAAAGGTGTTTTGTATTAGTTTGTACGTGTAAGCCGAATTCTGTTCTAACGATTATGTGTCTAGGCCTGAGATTACTCTAGGGCTCAAGCGATTCAAGTGTATATAAATATACAAATACGATCTTGCACACACGTAAGTATTTTGCCGTTTCAGCCGAATTAAATCGGATCGTTTCTGTTCGCAACTCTATCCTTGCGGACGACGGGTGTTACCCGCTACGCTTTCCAGAGATTACTCTCTGAATATGTGTTCGGACTTTCCTCACCTGTCCGAAGACAGGCGCAATCGTTCAGTACAAACCGAAGTCAATATACCACATAAAGAAAGATTTGACAATATATATTAAACTCTGTATATTAATTACGGACATCAAAAACAATTAAGTTCATGTATAAAAAACACATTCTTTTATTTATTGCATGTTTTATGGCATCGATTACGTTTTTTCTTCTACCTCCGTTTGCATATTTTCAGGCAATATTATTAGGAATATCCTTCGGAACACTTGGAATTAATCACTTTGTTCTCACATTCCTTATTCTTTGTTTTTTCGAAGCAATGATACTGTATGCTGTATTTATAAAATACGGCAAAAAATCACACATGAATGTGTGATTTTTTTTATTTTCCATTATTCTATAAATCTTAATAAAAGTACTTAGATGCGAGGCGTGAGTTTGTGTGGGAACACAAACGCAAGACCTTTTGAGATAGATTTCGAGTTTTACGAAGAAATATATCCAAAAGGTGTACAGCTTCTGTAAGAAGGAACCGAAAAAATGTGAGACGTAGGTGTTCTACGTTGAACGTTTTTTCGGCGAAAGC
>CAYUGY010000007.1:0-9110 GCA_964444515.1 uncultured Candidatus Saccharibacteria bacterium
ACCGCGCTTGATTTTGTACAATGGTGGTTGAGCAATATAAATATATCCTGCATCAATAATCGGACGGAAATGTCTAAACAAGAGTGTCAAAATAAGTGTACGAATGTGTGCACCGTCAACGTCCGCATCAGTTGCAAGAATAATCTTGTGATAGCGAATCTTTTCTATATCAAAGGTGTCTCCAATAGAAGTACCCATCGCAACCACAAGGTTTTTGATTTGTTCTGACTTAATCATTTGATCAAGACGAGCACGTTCAACGTTCAAGATTTTTCCACGAAGAGGAAGAATAGCTTGTGTCTTACGATCACGTCCCATTTTTGCAGTACCACCCGCAGAATCTCCCTCCACAATGAAGAGCTCAGAATCGAGTGCAGATTTTGTCTGACAGTCTGCCAATTTTCCTGGCAATGTCATTCCTTCAAGTGCACCTTTGCGCAAGATAGAATCTTTTGCAGCTTTTGCCGCTTTGCGAGCACGGAGCGCCAAAATACATTTGTTGATGATTGCTTTGGCTTGATCTGGATTTTCTTCGAAGAATCCTTCGAGCCCTTGTCCGAACACTGATGCAGTTGCACCTTGTGCTTCAACAGAACCGAGTTTCACTTTGGTCTGACCTTCGAATTGAATTTCACGGAGCTTTACTGAAACCACTGCAACCAAACCTTCAAGTACATCATCTCCAGTCAATGCTCCATCAGCTTCTTTGATAAGGTTATTTTTCTTACCATAGGTATTGATCACACGAGTAAGTGCTGTCTTGAAACCAGTGATATGTGTACCACCTTCCATTGTGTAAATATTGTTTGCAAACGGTACAATCTTGGTTGAAATATCATCAACATATTGCAATGCAACTTCAACACCGACATCATCTTGTTCTTTTTCTACATAAAAAATAGTGTCGTGAATTGTTTTTTCACTCTTGGTGTATTTGCGAATCAAAGATACCAGTCCTCCTTCGAAATAGTATGTAATTGATGGGAATTCAAAACCAAGTGACTTGATCCAGAATGTATCTTCGATATCGCCTTTGCCGTGTGTCAGTGGAGAATAATCACGTGCATCGATAATATCTACACGAAGTCCTTTGACCAAATAGGCTTGTTGTTCGAGACGGTGAATAACGGTGTTCCAATCAAAATTGATTTCTTTGAAAATTTCAATGTCTGGTTCAAATGTAATAATTGTTCCGTTTTCTTTTGAAGTGCCAATTTTTTTGACATTAGCTTTTTTCTTTCCTTGAGAATATTCTTGTACATGGCGACCACCTTCGCGGTGTACTTCAGCACGAGTATAAATAGAGAGTGCGTTCACCACAGAAGCACCCACACCGTGCAAACCTCCAGAAACTTTGTATCCTTCACCACCAAATTTTCCTCCGGCATGAAGTGTCGTCATTACCGTTTCAAGTGCAGAAACTTTTGTCTTTGAATGGATATCAACTGGAATACCGCGACCGTTGTCGGCAACGCGAATACGATTTCCTGGCAAAAAAGTTACTTCAATATGATCACAATATCCTCCCATCGCTTCGTCGCGAGAGTTATCAAAAATTTCCCAGATCAAGTGATGGAGACCTTCGGTACCGGTACCTCCGATATACATTCCGGGACGACGACGTACTGGTTCAAGACCTTCAAGAACTGAGATCTCATCTGCACCATACGAACCTTTTTTTGTTTCTTTTTCTTTTGCCATAATGTTTAAAAAGTCTTGAAAAATAAAGCTAATTTACCCTTTTAGTATAGCAAAAAAATGGCATAAAAGCCATCTTTTTGTGTGTTATTTTGTCGAGCACATCTCGAGAATCATTTGATTAGAAGATACTTACTCAGCAACAACAGGTGTATCATTTTGAGGAATATTTTCTATCACAGGAATAGGATCTGGTTCTGGTTGAGGTTCTGGTTGAACCTCGGACTCAGGCACTGTTTCAGTTTGAGGTTCGGAATCTGATTCATTGCTGTCTTGTGTAATTACTTCATTCGACTGAACAGTATCGTCAACAGGGGGATTTGGATTAACAATAGGTGCTCCTCCTGAAGATCCTCCTCCTTGTTGCAATAATTGCTTCAATTGATTTTCATCAACACAAGTCTCTCCGATACACAATTGTTTTGTTTCAACCCGATCTGCATGAATAATTTGAGCATACAAATCCAAGATAGTGTTTTGTGTATTTGCCAAAAATTGTTTTATCAACGCACCGAGAGAATTTGGATTTTCTATATCAAGTGATGTGATTGGATTAATTTTCAAATCAAGTTCTTGGATAGATTTGGCAAGTAATGGAATCATGTCGATATAATACACACCGTGCGGAGTTATCCCGTCTGCTTCGTACACAACATAGTCTTTGTTAACCTGTTCAACTTCTTCAGCAATGAAACCAGTACGGATTTTATCTGTACCATTATATTTGAAAGTCACTGAATGAAGTGCGTTGACTGTATCAAGCGCATTTAATTGCAATGAAGTGATATCATGCTTGAATCGTTGTGAAGAAACAGCACATGCACCAGAAGAATCACGACTTACGACATTAGAAATAGGATCAATACATAGAGCATCTCCAGAACCTACCGTAGAACCTAGACCAGCAAAAGTTACACTTTCGTCAACAGTAAGACTCATATCGTCGAGTTTCAATAATTTTGAACCTGTTCCTGTATTACCTGCTATATGGAAGATATTCGCATCTTCAATATATAATCGAAAATCATTATCAACCCCATCACTCCAAGACCAGTCCCAATACAACGCACTACTAGCTTGAGCAAGACCTGTTTCTCCTCGCATAACTTCAATACCTGGATTATTAAGTGCGTCTACACCAAACAAGAAACGTGCATTACCTGTATTTGCACCACCGTACGTACCAGCAACAACACTTCTTTCAATAGCTAATTGGAAAGAAGAGAGACTGTTTGATCCAGCAACATGCAAAGATGCTTGAGGTGAAGTGGTCATTAGTCCCAAGTTTTTATTAGTAGCATCCCAAAACAAATTTGAGTTATCTTGTGCAAGTTGCGACGAAACATCAGCAAACAGAATTGAACCTGGAGTTGAAGAAGTTACGGCACTCGCAATAGCCATTGACGCTGCACCCGGAGCACCCCAAGAAAGAATCCCTGCCCCGTCATTAGTAAGTACATACCCACTTCCACCTGCTTGTGAAGATGGCCAAGAATAAATGACTCCCTTGACTGATATTAAGTCTCCGTTTGTATCAACCATAAATTGACTACTAGAACCAACGGAAAATAATCCGGAAGGTGAATTAGTGCCGACACCTAGACGACTATTGTTTTGATCAAAAAATAATAGCGAAGCATCAGTAATTAATTCACCAAACGAACCACCAAAAACAACACCTCCGGTTGTTACAGAAATTAAATCTTGTTTACCATTGAATGTACTCCAATCTGTTGAAGAAAGATATCCGTCAGAACCAGAAGTTGCTTGATTGATACCTACCGAACCGAAACTAACTGAAATAACACCTGAACCTGTAAGAAAATCTTGTTTATTATTGAACGTAGCCCAATCTGTCGCAGAAAGATATCCGTCAGTACTAGAATTTGATTGATTCACTGTTAACGGGTTTCCAATAGTTCCATCTCCAGAAAGAACACCGAATACTGATACAGATGAAAGCTTATTGTTAAATGTATTCCAATCTATTGAAGAAAGATATCCGTCGCTAGAATTTGTAGCGAGTGAAAGAGTTAAAGGGTTTCCCATGGTTCCATCTCCAGAAACAACTCCTGATGTTGAAATAGATGAAAGCTTATTGTTAAATGTATTCCAATCTGTTGAAGAAAGATATCCGTCAGAACCAGAAGTTGCTTGATTGATACTTAGAGGATTCAGAAGTGTTCCGTCCCCTGAAAGAGAACCTGTGACCGAAACAGAAGACAAACCACCCCCTCCGCCACCAGGAGCACCCCAAGAAAGAATCCCTGTCCCGTCATTAGTAAGTACATACCCACTTCCACCTGCTTGTGAAGATGGCCAAGAATAAGTGACATCGTTTATTTTTACGATATTTCCGTTTGTATTAATCTGAAATTTGTCACCATTACCCACAGTAAACAGTGATGCAGGTGAAAGATCACCAATACCGACATTCAAGTTATCAAAAATAAAATTTTTCTGTGACAATGATTTGACCTGAAATGTACTTGAATCAGCTACAGCAAAACGAAAATCATACACAACATTGTCTGCCCATGCCCAATCAAAATACATTTCACCGCTCGCTTGAGCAAAAAGATTTTTTCCACGATTTAATTGAATTGCTGGGTTATTGGCACCATCAACACCTATTAGAACTCTGGCGTTTCCTGTATTTTTCCCTTCATTATACGTACCAGCAGGTGCTGTGTTTTCAATAATAAACTGATATCCAGAAGAAGGACTTGTAGATCCGGCTAGATGAAGCATCGTCTTAGGTTCTGTAGTACCGATACCAAGATTATTCAATGAATCATCCCAGAACAAATTACTGTTGTCTTGAGCAACAACCCCTGAAGTTCCCGCAAACATAAGTGAACCTGCGGTTAATGAAGAAAATGTTGGTAGTGATGAAAATGTTTTTGATCCAGCAAAAGTTTGTGTACCTGTTGTTACAAGTCCTCGAGCAGAAGCACCTGCATCTGGAATGTTGAATGTATGAGTTGTACTTGTTGAAGAAATATTGAAATCAGCTCCACTTGTTCCAACAGCAAATGTTTGTGTTGCACCAGCCAAACCATTCAAAGAAGATATTCCTGAACCTGAAAGACTCGCCCAACTTGTTGTTGTTCCGTCAGTTGTCAAATACTTGCCATTGTTTCCAGTTTGATCTGGAACAATAGAAACAATACAGTTTGCTGAACCTGGAGCACAAGAAGGGTCGAGTGTCTCACCTTGTGAATAAGGATTAGTTGGAGGTGCAGCAAAAATTTGCAAAGAAATACCGAACATTATAAAAAATGTCAGTGAGAGGAAAAGTTTTTTATGTTTATTAAAAACACTATATGCCATTGTGTTTATTGTAACAAAAAATAGCACGCTTTGTCGTGCTATTTTGTGAATTACTTCTTGTCTTGTAAGTATTTTTTAGGCAAAGGCTACCGAACAATAGCGTCGAATTCTTTAACTGTTTCTTCTTCCAATTTTTTGTGCAAATTGTTCACTTCTTCGTCAGTCATTGTATGATCAAGTGAGCGATACGTAATGCGGTAGGCATAACTTTTCTTGCCTTCGCCGAACTTGGCAGCATTTTCATATTCATCAATCAATGCCATTTCTTCGGCCATATCACCGATAACATCACGCACCAAATCGAAATAATTGTTTGGTTGGAAAGTGTTTTCTACAATGAATGAGATATCACGCACAATCGGCGGATACTTACTGACTTCTTTGAATGTTTGACCGAGCACTAATTGTTTCTTCACTCGTTCATCATCAGACCAAAGCAGGCGAATATCCGGAAGTTCCATTGATAAAATTGCGAGTCGTTCTAGCCCGAAACCGAATGCCCAACCGTTGTACCCTTCGATACCCATTTTTGCGAGCACTGATGGTTTGATCATACCGGCACCAAGAATTTCTACCCACTCACCTTTCACTTTCACTTCAATTTGTGTTGATGGATCAGTATATGGAAATGTGTCATCAAGGAAACGATATTCTGTTTCTTTACCAAAGACTGTTTCGACGATTTCTGAAAGAACACGCTTGAGTTCATCGAGTGGAAGCATTCCTTCTGTATTTGGAATCAATTTCCATCCATCGATTTGATGAAAGACATTCATGTGACGACGATCGATTTCATCTTTGCGGTATACCTTACCGAAACAAAGTGCGCCCAAGTGTTCACCACGAGCCGCACGTTCTTTGATATCATCATGATTGAAATAGTAATACCAAGACACTGTGTTGTGTGTACGAAGAATATTTTTTTCATCTGCGTAGTACGTATCAGAAGTTGAACGAGCAACGTGATCTGCAGGGAAATCAAACAGGTCAAACGTAATCGCTGATGGAACAATTTCTGGAATTTCAATAACATCGAGTCCTGCAAGCGATGGTACGCCTTGCACACGTTCAACAATTTCATGAAGCGGGCTACCTGGGGTACGAGCAAGATCTGGCATTGCCAAATAACGCTTCATGCGCAAAGCTTCAGCGTCAGTGCGACTTTCGAGTTGTTTCAATAATGCCTCTTGTTCAGTTGTGTCTGTTTTTATTTGCATAATTATTTAAAAAGTGCTTTAATTTTTCGCCAAAACGGAGAAGGGACTTTTTTGCCACTTCGAGAAATGGTGCATTTGACCGGACATTTCATAATACCTTTTTCTTTTCGCATTTCTTCTTCACAGTTTTCGCACAGCAAGAAGTGACGATGACATCCCATAACTTCACAGTTCACAAACCGTTCGTTCAATCCGTCACATTTTTCACAATGTGCCACGACTTTGTGTTTTGGATCATCAGTATAAAATCCCATCATGACGCGTTTATCAAACACGTACAATTTGCCGACGAAATCTTCGTTCGGATATTTTTCCATGTATGAGACGATACCGTTGTCGAGCTGATACACATCGGTAAATCCTTGTGTTAACAAAAATCCTGACGCTTTTTCACAACGCACTCCACCAGTACAGACTGTCAGCACTGTTTTGTTTTTCAAGTGTTTGATACTTTCAATAAATTTCGGCAAGTCGCGGAAGTTGTCGAGCGGTGGACAAACTGAACCTTCAAAATGTCCGACGCGGTGTTCGTATGCATTGCGCATATCAACAATATAAAATTCTTTGCCGTCTTTGATCCATTGATGGAGTTCTTCTGGTTTTAAATGAATACCAGTTGTAACATTTGGATCAACATCACACACACCGAGACCGAGGGTCACGATTTCTGCACGAACTCTGACTGATAATTTTGGAAAAGAATTTCCGTCACCAACACTACGTTTGATGTTGGTATTTGCAAATCGTGGATCTGCGAGGAAGTTGTTCAAATATTCGGCAATGGCTTCTTTGGTGCCTTCGAGTGTGGCATTGATACCTTCAGAAGCGATGATTGTTCGCCCCTTGAGTCCCAACTGCTGACACAAAGCAAATTGCTCATCGCGCAAAACTTGCGGGTCTTTGATATGGACGTATTTATAAAATAGGATTATTTCATACTCTTTCATATGGATACTATAACAGAAAAAAGGCTTTTTTTCGAGTGTGGTACAATGGAACCAATGTATTCAAAAACACTCCGAAAATTGCTCATCTGGCTTGTCGTATTACTCGCGATTGGATTTTATTTGGGTTGGCTGGACAATGGACCACGGCCATTGTTTTAAATAAAAAAGACCGAAACAACACTGTTGTTTCGGTCTACTGTTTTACCCGTGAAGAATGTTAAAGACATCTTTATGATCTGTACCTTCAGGAAAAAATTCTCTAACAATATACTCTAAACCATTTTTTTCATCTTTAGAGCTGACGATTGTATCACCAAAGACTGCTAATGATTCTTGCTTTACAACCGTACCAATGTCGGTAACGTGGGCCACTGGGCCATTTGTTCCTTTTTTGGTCACAGCATATGGCGTGTTTATGTCGAAGAATTTTTTACCAGTAGGTGTAGGTAAAATGTGTACGGTGTATTCTATTGTGTTTTCCATTTCGAATATATTATACACTAATTATATATACAAGTCAATACTAACTAAATATCCTTTTAGATAAAGCACAATACGGACACTCCTCACTTCCCCCACCCCACGGTTTGAAATGACATTCATTTGCTACCCAAGCTCCATTTTGCAAAGCGTCATTGTATTCACGAATATCGCGTTTCAATAAATCAATTTGTTCTTCTGATATATGAGCACTATACAATGCGTTTTTGTCTTTTGATTCAGCTTCCAAAAAGAGTAGTTTGGAAATTGCGACTGATTCATCTTTTTTGTTACCACGTACCAAGTACGAATACATCGCGAGTTGACGCATATAATCTGACAATCTTCCCTCTTCGGTCATTTTTTCTATTTCACTTTTGGTCTTAGCTTTGCCGGTTTTGAAATCAGTCACAACAATATCACCATTTGGGAATGCTTCAGTCAGATCCAACTTACCGTACATTTTGAGTCCAGGAAAAGCTGAATCACGAAATTGGAGCGATCGTTCTGACTGATGATCTTTGGCCAAATGTTCATAGTAATTCTTGATCCAATTACTGATGGCTTTTTCGGCAGTTTTAGATAAGTCTTTTAATTCTTTTTTGTCTTGTACACCTTCTTTCAATAAACACTCTTCGATTTTGGCTTTGAGTATTTTGTCGGCCGGCAATTTCTTTTCTTTCAAAATAAATTCAATCGTACTGTGCACCGCAGAACCGAGTGCAAGAGAAACTCCTTTGACTTCTGGTAATTTCAAGAAATTTCTAAAATACCATTTCCACGGACATTCAAAGAAGTTGTTCAACAAAGTCACGGTCACATTTGTTTGTTCGAAATTTTCTTTGACGAATTGCTTCAACTCTTCCAAGGTGTCAGTTTTCTCGATCGAAACAATTTCGGTATAAATTTTGGGCCCATGCACCAGTAATTCAGTTTCTGTTTGTTCGGCTGTCTTTTCGATGAAATGTTTTTTGTCCAAATCAGCAACAATACGAGCAAGTCCTAGTTCTCCCCCGCCATAGTTTTCTTTTGCATAAGAAATAGTACACAACTCTTTTGCACGAGTAATCGCTACGTACAATTCACGTTTTGCCGCTTCGGTAGTGCGTTCATTGATACGTTCTTTGATTTTCTCTGGCAAGGCAAATGCACTGCGTTTTTCACTCATCAGTGTTTGTTCATTCATATGTGCGATCCAAACCGCTTTGTATTCTAATCCTTTTGACCGATGTAATGTCATCACTTGAATTCCAGTAGTTGCACCGAATGTCGCAAGTTCAATACTATTGCCATATGATTTCAATCGTTCGATATATTCCAAAAATTCTGGCAACTTCGCACCGATGTGTTTGGTTTCGTATGCAAGCGCTGTATGAATCAAACTTCGGACAACTTCGACGTTGTGCAAAAGTTCATCATGACTTTTAACCTTATT
>CAYUGY010000007.1:9120-25852 GCA_964444515.1 uncultured Candidatus Saccharibacteria bacterium
ATCATGGCTTGTTCCAACTCCAATTTCATCTGCAGCACAAAGCATTCCTTGAGATAGTTATCCCCTAATCTTACTTTCTTTAATGGTAAATGATTCACCAGCTGTAGGATAAAGTTCTGTTCCAATTGTTGCAACAATCAAAGAAAATTTTTCGTGTGTCAGTATACTGATCCAAGATTCAAGTTGTTTACCCCACTGTGCAATCTCGTTTTGATCATCGAACAATCCATTTGATTTTGCATTGTCTATCAGTTCTCCGAGTGTTAGATATTGAGGTTTGGTATTTCGCAAAAAGGTGTGCGCCATCATTGGTGGTATTCCGCTCGTCTTGTCGAGCAAACTCGCAGACAGTGCCACTGCGTCAAATGGATCAGCGACAATCAAAAGTATTCGAAGCAGACTTTCAGTTTCTGGTTTACTAAAAAGCGAAACACTACCCGCAGAAGAAACATTCAATCCCATTTGTGACAAAATACTAACTGCATTTCGAACGTGGCGATTTTTGGGAACGAGCAGTGCACATTCTTTTTCGGGAATACCTTTTTCGATTTGTTGTTTGAAATATAATCCTGCACCAATGATTTCATCACGTTCATAGACATATTGTGCTAGTGTGATTTGCGTATCACCAGCCGTGTTACTGCGAAGTTTTTCTTCAGTGATAGAACTACTGAGCAACTCATCAGCAAGCGCAAGAATTGGTGAAGTTGAACGATAATTTTCTGTCAGTGTGATGAGTTTGGCTTTGCCAAAGAAGGTTTTGAATTCGGTGAAGTAATCAATATTTGCACCAGAGAAACCATAGATAAGCTGACGGTCATCACCCACGACGAAAATGTTTGGAGTTAGTCCCATCCCCTCAAAATCTCCCCAAACTGCTTTCAAGAAATTGTTCTGTACTGCAGAAGAGTCTTGATGTTCATCCACCAAGACATATTGATAATTTTCATAGACATCAGCACGAGCTTCGTCAGATTCCTCGACAACACGCACCGCAAAAGAAAGCACATCATCATAATCCATGAGACCTAGTCCACGCTTGCGTTCTTCGTAGAGTTTGTAAAACTGTACGACTTCTTTGGTACGTTCAAGACTTTCGATTTTTTTCTCAACGTCTTTTTTCAAACTTCCTTTGCTTTCTCCGCGACTAGATATACTGTCGGGACTTTCTTGCAGTTCTTTGATTTCAATTTCAATATATTCCAAAAATTGTTCATGCGTGAGTCGTTCGCGCTTCATCAAAGAGATGAGACTTTTGAGTTCGCCGAAATACATTGCCGGATTGGTACGTGGACGCAAATGTTCCCAATCATTGTCATGCAAAATTTCATCTACCAAAAAAACTGCTTCTGCATCATCAATCAATTTCGGCTGTGTTTCAAAACCAAGTAAATCAAAATGTTTTTCGACAAGCGATATTGCAAATGAGTGGAATGTGTTGATGATGACATCATTTGCACGTGTGCCGATATATGACTCTAAACGATCCCGCATTGCAGTCACTCCAGAGCGAGTAAATGTCAGACATAGCACACCACTTGGGCCAATGTCGGTCTTTTGTAAAATGTTGGCGATGCGAAGTGCGAGCACTTGCGTCTTACCAGTTCCTGGACCTGCTACCACCATCACTGGACCATCGAGTGTATCGACAGCGAGTTTTTGATTGGTGTTGAGTTTGTTGTAAGCATCAGCAAATTGCATATCTGTTTATTATACAATAGACTCGCACAGCAATACCGGTTGACCTGTTTTACTAAAATGGTATAATTGAAAGTGGTAAAAAAAATTGTACAAAGATGGGTAACCAAATTGATGAAAATTACATCAGAAACAAAGTAACTAGTTGTATCGACCCTCACATCGCAGGGTTTGCACAAACAGGCTTTAAAGAAGGTACTGATTATTGCGTAAAAATCAAAAAAGTATGCAAGGAAAAAAGTATCACACTTGAACATATTGAAAGGTTTTCAAAATACTCAGGAAAAAGAGGTAACGTCATGAAAAAAGTAGCTGAGCTAATTTTTTCATAGAATTACTTACAAGAAATCAAAAGCCCCATTTAAGGGGCTTTTTTTATTTGTATCCCAACGCACGAAGTGCATCGTGAGTACGCTCATATACTTTTCCTTCTTTTTCAAGCAATAAGAATAGTTTACTTTCTCGTAGCAATGGAAGAATCGAAGGATTAATACTAGAAATATATACTTGCTGTCCTTGTGCTTTGATGGCAATGACAATTTCATCAAAAGCAGCGACACCTTCGAGATCGAGCAAGTACAACTCTCTCAATCGCAAAATAACATTCTCATGACCGAGCAATTCTTTTTCAAAACGATTGATATGAGATTCGCCGTTGATATACATCAATTGTCCTTTGATTGAATAAACGATTGTGTGTGATGGTTCTGTTTTTTCAGAAAGCTTATCACTCATAATTCGTGAACACATTGGATCATCTTGATTATTGGTAACCAATTCAAAATGACCACGAGAAATCTTTTCTATCAACATCAATAGTGCGATAGTTGCACCAACCAAAATACCGATAATTGGGTCTTCGTACAACGTAACTCCTGCCACAACAATTGCCAACCAAAAACTCTTACGATCAAGTTTCCACATAGTCACCAAGTGTTCGTGTTCAATCATTCGCAATGCAACAAAAACCAGAATTGCAGCAATGACCGCCAATGGAATATAGACAAATGAAGTGAGTAACGCAAAAGAAATAATTGCGACAAAAATAGCACTAACCGTTGCAGACATTTTGTCATTAGCACCAGATTTCACATTGAGTGATGTTCGTGCGAGCGCTGCGGTCGCAGGAATACCACCAAATAAACCTGAGACAATATTCGCAACACTAAGCCCAAACAATTCTTTGCGTTTTTCGTATTTTGTTTTGGTCATGACATCTGCAATTTTGGCAGAAATCATTGTTTCCAAAATCGCAATCAAGGCGATAGTGATACTTGCGACAAACGTGTCACTCGTAAGGCTAAATGAGTGTGGAATAAAAAGTACTGGATGCAATGTCGGATAAATGTCACCAAGTGTGTCTATATGAAAAGGTAACATTCCTTTGGCACTCAAATAACCGAGCGCAATACCAAACGGGGTCAATGCGATAACTGGCGGAATTTTTTTGAAGTAACGAATGATGATAAATAAAAGCGCGAGAAATATGGCAAAACAAATCACTGCCACTATCGATGCATGATTGATATTTGAAAAAGACTCAAATACATTTTGAATAAATTTCGGATGTTTCGGAAGATTGCGCAACCCAGTAGCGAAGTTGAATTGATTGAGTGCAATAATCCCTGCAACACCAATCGTAAAACCGTGAACAGTACTCGCAGGAATGAGTGCGATAAAACGTTCAAATTTCAACAACCATGAAAGGAAAATAAGAATACCCGAAGTGATGGCAAGCATCGGTAATGTATCAGCTCCGTGAATAATCGCATATGTTGCAAGTACTCCCGAAAGCGCACCTGTCGGTCCGACAATGTTGTAATTACTACCACCAAGCAACGAAGTCATCAATCCTGCCCAAATTGCAGTAACAATACCAGCGACTGGTGTAGTACCTGATGCAACAGCAAGCGATACTGACAATGGAATCGAAACGAGTGCGACAGTGATACCACTACGCCAATTGTTTTTTAATCGATTCTTAATACTTGTCATGCGTACTTTCATAAAAACGTGTATTATTTATTTACAAATAGAAATGAAGTATTACACGATTTTTATTGTTTCGCAATCTTGTATGGTGTTTTGAAAAATAAAAATACCCTGCTTTAGTAGGGTATTTTTATTTTTATTTTTTCCCCCATCGCCATGATGGTTTTTCTCCTGTTGCATAACAAATGATAATCAGAAACACCGTCAATATATATATGTTTGGAAAAAATCGTAAAAACGAATATACGTCTGTTGGTGCATGAATAACAGCACTAGTTGTCTCATTGAGTACAGCAAAAAGATACATTACCAAAACTGCCCATCCTTGCCAGGTGCATGGTGTCCATCCCCAACCGTATGATTTTGCTTTGAACCATAATTTTTTGTTTTCTTCTAACATAATTATTCCAATTTATATTATTAAAGTTTATAACTTTTTAACTTGCTCTTGGCGAGAATTAAATGCGATTTTTGATCTGCGTGTAATAGCAAATATACCAAGCACAACAATATAAGTTGTCGTGACTTCGGACGGCATCACATACGGCAAGTGTAACATCGCATCAGCTATCAAGATTCCAAATACGAGAATTGTCCAAAGGAGTACATATCGTTCACCAACCCTTTTTCCGCTATAGTGTTCGTGCCAACGTTCAAATTCTTTTTCGGCAATGAAGATGACCAAAATAGCTTTGTAGATAATAGAAACAGGACCCAATAAATCAGGCTCGCTATTGTTCGTATAAAAATCAAACAAAATTGTGCCAAACAAGATAATAGAAGTAAGACCAGCTAGTAGTCTCCAGAAGTAATCGTCATATTTCTTTGGAAATATTGGATTATCCATAACACTCATATTATAACACAAATACGGATGAATTAGTAGTAAGTAGCTAGTACTTAGTAGAAGAGCGCGAAACCTTCGGTTTCGCGCTCTTTTTTATGTATTTTCTACTTAGTACTTACTACTTACTTGTTCCTATTTCCCGCAACTTCCGCAAGAACATCCGCACATGTCAGCTTTGCCTGAACAATCGCAAGATGCGTCTTTACAAGAAGTACAGTCACATGTTTTTGCACTAGTTGCTGTAGCACCTGCATCACAGACACAAGTTTCGCACCCGTTACAAGAACCGCATCCACCACAAGTTCCTTTGCCACAACAGTCACCAGTATTACAAACGCCACATGTGCATTTTGTCTTCATTGCGTATGTACCACAACCAAGAGAAAGGATAGCGATGTTTGCAACAAGCAACATCAAATCGATTTCCATTGCTTGGAATCCTTTTGTGCGTTTTACCAACAAAATAGCAAACACCATTACGAATGCAAGTAGCGGTGCAACAATACAAGCACCGATACCAAGCACCAACATGATACCTCCCAAAAGTTCGATAGCACCAATAGCGTATGCAAAGAATTTTGCAAGACCGAGCATTGCGAAGAATCCTGCTGTTTGATCAATGTGTGCAAGCTTTTGATATCCGTGGAAGATAAAAATAATACCGACAGCGACACGCAACAACAACAAACCGAAACTTGGAGTGAAGTGTTTTTTCATAAAACCGTTTGTCATAAAAAATAAAAGTTAATTACTAATTTAATATACTTATAATTATATCACAGGATTAACGCAAGTGAGTGTAGTTCAAGGCGAAGGGTTCAAAATACGAGGAGGTGTACGTATTGGTACAGCGACGAGAATTTTAAACCCTTCAACGCAGAAATGCGCCATTTGCGTTAATCCTGGTATCATTTTCCGCCATAGCGTGGCAGCAAATCTTTTCCAATAGAACTATATGGAATCGTAATACTCACCTCTCCTGTCGCATATGGTGCAACTTGATATGGATTGAACACTACAACAAGCCCAGCATCAGAAAGATAGACATTGTCGAAATTCTTGGGATCAGGACCTGCACCTTCATTCACCATGTCTTCATCATAATTTTCAGCGAGTACGGTCTTCAATTGTTCTTTGGCTAAATCAGAAAGATCTTTCCAGAACAATGTTTTTTTATCGAACAAATTTTCAGTATAAATTTGTTGTCCATCAGTATCACCGAGTAACAATACTTGTGAATATCCGTATGGATGCGCAGCACCTTTTGATTCTGATTCAAGTTTGAAAACAATAGTAGTTACATTGTGTACTGGTGGAAGTATTTCATAGTCACCGAGCAACTTACTCACTCCGTCATCACTTGCAGTCACATCACTTTCGTTGGCGATAAAATTATCAATTTCTTTTTTGATAGCGGTACGAATTGTCGCATTGGCAATCGCGAGAAATGGCATGGCTTCGTTGTATTGCGGATAATGTACCTTGATATAAATACCCGTATCGCGTTTGACGAATGTTTTGTCTTTTGATTCAGCAATCGACAAAGCAGTAATACTTGGATTTGGACGATTGTCGATTCTTGTTTTTGCGAAACGAATCCAAAAAGCTCCACCGATAACAACGACCAAAAATACCGTTACTAAAAATTTTGGATTCCGAATAAGGTCGGTAATAAACTTCTTCATATGCATTAATTATATCACTATTTGAAAATCTCACCCGCCACCATGTCAAAAACTGCTTCAGTGCTATGTGTACCTGCGTCGATAACGATATCTGCATAGTTTTTTGTCGGGGCGACATATTGCTCGTGCATTGGTAATAAAACTTGTTCAACATAAGCTTGTTCGGGGGCGAATTTGTTGGCACTTCTGCGTTTGAGTGATTGCTCTATCGAAATATCGAGATATATTTTCATATCACATAATGCGCGCAATTGTTCGTATGCAAAGACAAGATACCCTTCGATAAGGATGAGTTGTTTTGGTTCGACAATATAGTTTATTTTGTTTTTGAGCTGCCAATCATACTCGGGATTATATAATTCACTTTTGGTTGAGATCGTTACCGACTTCCCTGCTTTGAGATCAGTGATGTCACGAATTAAATCATTCCATCTAATTGCATCCGGATGTTCCCAATTTACAAATTGACCGAGCACTGGTGCATCTGCTTTGGATTTGAAATAATCATCGAGTTGTAACAAAGCAAATTGATCTGGATATTTTTTGCACAACGAAACAGCTAGTGTTGATTTACCGCTTCCACTCCCTCCTGCAATGCCGATGATTTTTGTTGTCATACGTGCATTATATAATACATAGAATTTAATAAAAAATATGGTATAAAAGTATTGTTCTATTGCCAGATCGTCTAATGGTAGGACTTCGGTTTCTGGTACCGGCTATCTTGGTTCGAGTCCAAGTCTGGCAGCAATGACAAAAGAATTATTTCAAAAAATAATCAGAGAAATTTCAAATAGAGACACCAGTTCAAATCCAAAAGATTGGTCAAAAAATAATCCACTATTTGGACATTGTGCGGTGGTATCACTTATAGCACAAGAATATTTTGGAGGCTGTTTACTCCGTCAATCGTTAAAAACGATATCAGAATTTGCAAAAATGAAATCTCACTATTTAAATCAATTGGAAGACGGAACAATCATTGATTTTACTGTCGAACAGTTTGAAGGTAAATTATCTATTGATATTCCAAAAGAAACGAGGTCTCGAGAACAAGTACTTTTATATCCTGATACACAAAAGAGATATGATTTATTAAAATATCGATTCAAACAATATGAAAAAAGTCATCGTCAACAACAACATGCAAAAGGGATATGAATATGAATTGGTTGCGCCGATGGGTAAACAATTTGACCCAAAATTCAAACCCGACCTCACACCAAAACAAATGCTCGCACTTGGTGTCTTTGGTGGTGTGTATATGCGTGATGTCGCACAGACCGATGAATACCCTGCCGACTGGTTCACTCGAGCCAAATTAGCAACAGGCAAACGAGATAAAAACCTCAACTATTTCAAAGTGAACGCTTCGCAATCACTGGCAATCTGGAGAAAGAATGGTTGGACACACAAAGACGATCCACGAGGATGGTTCGAATGGTATTGCCGATATTATATGGGACGACGAATTCCCAAAGAAGATGTGCGACAAATCGACCGTTGGCAAAAGATGGTGCGACATATCGGACAAATCAAAAACAATTGTCGAGCAGGTGATGAATTTTGCCGACCTCGACAACGACAAGCCTTGCTCCATTGGGCATATGACAGTAGAAAAATGTAGTGTTCGGGTATACAATAAACATATATGAATAAAATTATCGCAATACTAATCACAGCACTTCTTTTGGTTGGAGGAGGAGTATATGTGAAAACACATAAACAAAACAGCGACAAACAACCAACACAAGCAACGAGCACAACTGAAACATCATACAAACAAGAAAATTCTGCGACTGAATCTGTTGGTCAAAAAACAGAACGAGAAGATGAAGACAGTGACGAGAATGATGACGATGACAACGAAGGACGAACAAGTGCTTCAAAAGAAACAATCAAAACGACAACAAAACCAGCGACACAAACTGGTGCGACATTTACGCTTGCGCAAATTGGGACACACAACAACAGTGCAAGTTGCTACACGGCTGTTTCAGGTGGTGTATATGATCTGACTACATGGATCAATCAACATCCAGGAGGACGTATGGCGATCATTTCTTTGTGTGGCAAAGACGGCACTGCATCATTTATGAACCAACACAGTGGACAAGGGCGACCTGAACAAGAATTGGTGAGTTTTAAAATTGGAACACTCGTAAAATAATATGGAAATAAAAAACGTTAATAAGGTACACAAAGAAAAATTGAGTAGACTCGACAAGATTGCACTTCGAGCAACGAGTTTCGTCGGCTCAATGAAATTCTTTTTTGCAATCGTCATTTGGACAACACTCTGGTTTTCATGGAATATTTTCGCGCCAGCAGAATTTCGTTTTGATCCATTTCCTGCTTTTGTGCTATGGCTCTTCTTGTCGAATATGATTCAAATCTTTTTGATGCCACTGGTGATGATCGGACAAAATTTGCAAGGACGACATTCTGAGGAACGCGCCGAAAATGATTACGCGGTCAATATAAAATCTGAAAAAGATATTGCTATTATTTTAGAAAAACTGACAGCGATAGAAAATAGAATGAAATAATATGAAAAACGCAATTATTATTCATGGAATGCCGGATAAGGAAGAATTTGAAAAGAACGGTATTTTGAAACACTGGCTTCCATGGACAAAAGAAACCTTGGAACAAAAAGGAATCACTGCAGTAATTCCAGAAATGCCGACACCGTATGCACCAATCTATGAACAATGGAAAGAAACATTTGAGCAATTCCCTCTTACCGAAGAAACAATATTGATTGGACATAGTTATGGAGCGGGATTTCTTTTGAGATATTTATCTGAGAACAATATCTCTGTTGGCAAAGTTGTATTGATTGCACCGTGGATTGATCCTGAGGGATATTTGGTAACATTATCACTTCCGAATTCATTTGATTTTATTCCTGATACAGATCTCGCAGAAAGAACCGCTGGTGTGACAGTGTTTTATTCAACAGATGATGATGACAACATCCTGGAAAGTGTCAGACAAATCAAAGAAACATATAGTGATTTTGATTACAAAGAATTCACCAATCGCGGACATTTCACGACTGAACCCGGATATGAGAATGATACGTTTCCGGAATTGATAGATTTGCTTATGAGTTAGAAAAACAAAAGAGCGGGACCAGTATGGTCCCGCTCTTTTGTTTTATTGTTTACGTTTTTTGTTTTCCGCAGAAGCTTTGATGAAAGCAGAAAATACAGGATGTGGAGCAAGTGGACGACCTTTGAATTCTGGATGAAATTGAACGCCAATCATAAACGGATGCAGTGAGGTTGGAAGTTCTGCAATTTCACACAAGCGATTGTCGGGAGATTTTCCAGAAAAAATCAGTCCGGCTTTTTCGAGTTGGTCTACATAGTTCGGATTGACTTCGTACCGGTGACGATGACGTTCTGAAATAGTTGTCTTTTTGTACGCATTATACGCAAGTGTTCCCTTTTTCAAAACAGCTTCATAGGCACCAAGTCGCATCGAACCACCGTATCGATTTTCATCGATGAGTGATTTTTGGTGTTCCATAATATCAATAACAAGATGTTTTGATTTCGGATCAACTTCGCGAGTATGTGCGTCTTTCCAACCGAGTACATTGCGCGCGTATTCAATAACCATTAGTTGCATACCGTAACAAATACCAAAATATGGAATGTTGTTTTTGCGACAGTATTCAATAACCTTCAATTTACCTGGGACACCACGAGAACCAAATCCTCCTGGTACCAATACACCATCATAGTCATCGAGCTTCTTTAATTTCTTTGCATCTTTTTCGAAATCGAGCGCATTGACCCATTCGAGCACTGGACGCTTCTTCAATGCATAACAAGAATATTTGAGTGATTCAATAACTGACAAATATGAATCTGACAATGTGAAGTCTCCTGTATCAAAATATTTTCCGATGATTGCAATACGAACTTCGTCTTTCAATCCTTTTGTACTCTTCACAAACTTTTGCCATTCTTTTGGCTGTTTATTTTCGGTTGGGATTTTGACACCGAGTGTATTCAAAATGCGGTCACCAAATAATTCTTTTTCAAAATTGAGCGGAATATCGTAGACACTGTCGACATCTGGCGCAGAAATAACATTGTCTTTTGGCACATTACAAAAGAGTGCAATTTTTTCTTTGCGAACATCATCGAGGGCTTTTTCTGCGCGACACAAGAGAAAGTCTGGAAAAATACCAGCTGAGTTCAGGGTACGTACAGCGTATTGTGTCGGCTTAGTTTTCATTTCACCAACCTTTGATGGAATCGGTAGATACGAAACCATCACTGTTGAAACATCGTGTGGTAATTGAGTCTTCATCATGCGAAGTCCTTCCAAAAACAGCATGCTTTGATATTCACCGACGGTTCCGCCGATTTCAATAATCGTAAAATCTGCTTGTGCGTGTTCACTCGCCTTTTTGATACGTTCAATCATTTCCATTGGCACATGTGGAACAACTTCAACACATTTGCCTTTGTAATACATTGCGCGTTCTTTTTCGATAACCGATAGATACACACGACCAGTTGTCATGTAATTGATCTTCTGGATATCAATATCCAAAAACCGTTCGTAGTTGCCGATATCTTGATCTGTCTCATCACCATCATCAGTCACAAACACTTCTCCGTGTTCTGTCGGATTCATCGTACCAGCATCGACGTTGATGTATGGATCAATCTTGAGTGCAGTGACTCGAAACCCTTTGTCTTTCAAAATACGACCAATTGATGCAGCTGCAATTCCTTTTCCAACGGAAGACATTACACCCCCAACAACGAAGATGTATTTTTTAAGTGGTTCTTTCGGCATATAATGTAAAAATTATTTTGTAAGATATTTTCTAACGGCCCAAATACTTGAGATTGCCGAGATAATTGCTCCGGCAATCAAAATAATAAAGAAGATTTGGAACAAGTTTGAAATATAGTAACTAAAGAGATTTACCCCCAAGAAATCTGAGAGATTGTTCCCTGTCCAAATAGTCAACGGGATGAACACGAGAATAGTGATGAATGTACCAATAATACCCGAAAGCAATCCTTCAACAATAAATGGACCACGGATGTATTTGTTTTCAGCTCCTACCAAACGCATCACACCAATTTCTTCACGTGCAGTATAAATAGCGAGACGGACCGTATTGTAAGTAATCAATACTGAAACAAGAGAAAGAATGAGTGTCACTGCAAAGCCAAGCTTTTTACCTCCATCAATAAGCGTATTGAGTCTATCGATAATATCTTTGTTTTGTGAATAGTTCACTCGTTCGACACTACTAGCATATTGCGCCATTGCGTCGTTTTCACTTTCTAAGAATCGAGCAATACTTTCATATTGACCAGAATCTTTTGCGCGAATATTGAGCATTGCACCAAGCGGATTGCCGTTCAATTCTGATAGTGCTTGTAGTGTTACATAATCATTTGCGTGACGGATACGAAAATCTTCAAGTGCTTTGTCGCGAGAGACATATTCAACAGAACCAACTTCGGGCAATTGTTCGAGTGATTGTTTGAGTGACAATGCTTTCTCTTCTGACGTATCAGTAGTCATGTACACAGAGATATCAACGCGATTTTTCAAATCAGCGAGCGATGACTGAAGCAATGCTTGAAACAATACAATAAATGCAAGTACTGAAAGTGTAATTGTCATTACCAAAACAGAAGCGAGTGACACTGTGCCATTTCTTCTAAAATTAAGTATTCCACCACGAACAATTCTTTTGAAACCAAGTGTGTTTGTCATAATTCTTATTTTTTATTAACTGTTGGATATGATCCGACTTTTTGATCATTGATAATCTTTCCTTTTTCAAAGGTAATCACTCGACGACCAATACTATCAACAACGTCTTTGTTGTGTGTAGTCAAAATAACCGTTGTTCCTAGGTCGTTGATTTTTTTCAAAATTTGCACGACTTCATAGGCGTTTACTGGATCGAGGTTTCCTGTCGGCTCATCAGCAATAATCACTTCTGGTTGATTGATAATCGCACGAGCAATAGCCAAGCGTTGTTTTTCTCCGCCTGACATTTGGTGTGGAAAATTAAAAATCTTGGTGGTCAAATCTACCAACTCGAGCACATGCGGAACATCGTTTTGAATTTCTTCATCAGATTTTCCTGAAGCTTCCATAGCAAAGGCAATATTTTCATAGGCATTTTTGTTTGCCAATAATTTGAAATCTTGAAAGACTGTACCAACACGACGGCGGTATTTTGTCACTTCAGTATTTGAAAGTCGGTGCACATCGATTGATTCAAAATATACAGAACCATCGGTTGGTTTTTCTTCAGCAAGCAATAATTTCGTCAGTGTTGTTTTGCCGGCACCAGAGTGTCCGATAATACTGACGAACTCACCTTGTTCGATTGAGAGCGTAACATCATCTAATGCCAAAGTACCATCTTGATATACTTTGGATACATTTTCGAATTGAATCATAGGTATTATTATACCCCCTTTAACGACTCTATCAAACCTTCGATTTCCCCATCTTCGAGAATAGCTCCCACATTTGAAGATTCAAAATTACTCCGCAGGTCTTTGACCAATTTATATGGATGAAGTACATAGTTGCGAATTTGATTTCCCCATTCGATTTCAGTATTTTTTGCAGTGTGCATACTTTCCACTAAATCTTTGTGTTCGTCTTCAGCTTTTTTGAATAATTTACCACGCAACAATTCCATCGCTTTTTCACGATTGGCTTCTTGACTACGTTCTTCACGGGATGCAGTAGTAATACCGGTCGGTTTGTGTGTAATACGCACGGCAGTTTCTCGTTTGTTGACGTTCTGTCCACCAGGACCACCTGCTTTGGTGAAATCAACTTCTACATCTCTTTCGTCGAGTTCTGGCATCGCACTTTTTTCGATTTTAGGAATTACTTCAACCAACACAAAACTAGTACTTCTTTTTCCTTTTGCATTGAACGGACTATTGCGAACGAGTCGGTGTACACCACTTTCGTGTTTCAAATTTCCGTACACATTTTTGCCGGTAATTTCAATAGTGATGTTTTTGAAACCATTTTGATCATTTTCACTTTTAGATAAAATGCTTGAAGAAAAATTAGTTCGCGAAAAATATTTCTCATACATCTCATACAACATCCGTGCAAAATCTTCTGCATCGTCACCTCCCGCTCCAGAGATAATCGACATAATAGCTGGTCCACGATCAAAAGCGCCGAGTCCGTCTTTCTTATCTTTCAATTCTTGTAATTCCTTGATAAGTGTTTGTGCGTGATTTTTGTCATTCCAAAAATCCGCACCTGACATGGCGTTTTCGATTTCGGTAATTCGTAGATTGATTTCATCTCCGTTCATAAGAATAATTATAGCATATTTGCTATTTCTCATAAAAATGGTATTGTAATAGTGGATTTAAAATACAAAATAAATGGCTAATTTAAGAAAAACACTGAAAGAGTTAAAGAATTTAGGACTGATGTCTACTGTAGAAAAGTTGGTTAGTTTTGCAAAAGACAAACCCGGACTACTTGCGAACACTCTGATAGAGATAGACATGGTGTTAAAAAATAACTCAGCAGAAATTCCTCAATCTGAGATGACGAAGAATCAGCACATCGCGGTTGTTGGTAGTATTTACAGAAAAAGTATCAAAGAAGCTATTATTTCATCAGTTCAAACAAATCATAGAGTAAGCCCCGAAAAACTAATATTCTACGAAGACTTAGTGAAAATAAAAAATGGATTGATTACAGAATCACTTGTAAGTGATAATTGTGTTGGTATTATCTGGGGCACAGTACCTCATTCAATACAAGGATCTCCACAAGGAAAACTTGAATTTAAAAGTATCAACGCTCTAAATGATCACGGAACATTGAAGTTAAGTAAAAAGACTTTCGACAAGGCGATGACAGAATTGCTCATTAAAATCAAAAAATCACCTCCAGGGTGATTTTATTTTTGAGCCATTGTCGGGAATCGGTCACGAATAATTTTTTTCAAAAAATTTTCTCGACCCCGACTCGGTGACAATTTTTGTGGAACAAAAATCGTAAACCACCTCCGTCTTTCGATTCCCGAAATGACTAAAAAATAAAGTCATTAAATACTTCTTATTTTATTCATTTATTTTTGGAGTGGTTATACGATTCCGCTCGAACTTACTTTATCAAAAATAGCTGAGAATATCCACACAATCGCACATCCGTGCGCTGAAGCGCCTCTGTGCGAAGCACAGAGCTTTTCCAAAGGAAAAGGACGGAATGTGCGAATACAAATGCGGACTCGGTTTTGCGAAACTATTTTCTAGGGAAAGGATTCGCAAAACCGAGACTGATTTTTCCAAAAAGTATTTTGGAATTTGGATTCCGCCCCGCAGAAAGGGGTCTGGGGAATGAATGCGGGGCGGAAACTTTTTTGGTTTTTTGGCGGGCGGGCATTAAGAAAAGAAAATACATAACATTGATATTTTGGCAAAGCCAAAATACGAATCTAGTTTGTGCTTGACCCACCCTCCCGTTCGCGCACAAAATGCTACTCCCTAATATTCAAAATTACCGTTGGTAATTTTGAATCAACAACTTTCTTCTCAATCCATTCTTGTATTGCTTTTGCATCATCAAAATTACCATTTCTAAAATTAACTCTCTTTCTTAAAATTTCATCTTCTATTTTTAGATAAATTATCAAGTCAGTATTTTTAGCAATTACAGTACCAAAAACAGGTTTTCCAATTTCGAGCTTTGCTTTTTCTCCTCGAATCTCAATCATTTTTTCTCCAATATCTGGAGTCCAAGGTGATTGATTAACAAAAGCCCTTTCTTTGTCTGTAAGTGCTGGCGAGATTTCTTTCATTTCGACACCCTCAGATATTTCTTTTAGTAAGGTGCTTTTGCCTGTGCAAGTTGTACCAATAACGGTAATTCGCTTGTCTGTATTTTGGGACAAAATAGATTTTAATTCTTCCACTAGAGAATCATCATGCTTTATCATGACGGCTTCGCCGTCCTTGATATATCGGATTTTGTGTCTATATGCTTCTGTCTCTTTCGGAATTTCTCCATTCCAATGTGGAAGAACAGAAAAAGGTAAAAGTGATAATCCTTTCATATCTGAAAGTCCAATACTATTCGGGTCTCCATTTTCCCAACCCGCAATTTCAATATCTTCTCCAGCAATAACGCTTCCTGCACTTACTCCAAAATATATTTTGTCCTTTATGATTTCAAAAATATGTTTTGCAAAACCTGATTGATTTGCATATTTCATTAAGTAGAAAGTATTTCCACCATAGACATAAACAACATCATAAGGTGTAAAAGTTGAGAGTATATTTTCTTCAGTCAATTTTTCAAGATCAATAAAATCTATTTTCATTCCAAGATTTTCTAAATCAGCAACATCAGTAGGAATATATTTTTGTTTTACTTCTTCGGGTTCATTGTTCATCGCAGTAGGGATAAAGGCGACGCGAAGCCCTTTCGGCTCTCGCCCCAAAAGGGCGAGAAAATCTGTCTCGTTTGTGTCGCTTAATCCTGATGATGTAAGAAATAGTTTCATATTTTTATCTTTTCAAGGGTGCTATGCCTAAAAGATTTTTAATAAGTAAATAGTGGAAAACCAGCCAAAATAATAAATGTATTGAGAATGCAATCATAAATCCGGAAATTCCAAGTGATTGGAAATATGCAAAAATCAAACCTCCCGCAAGCGAAGCAGTGATTGGGAATAAGGCAAATTTTTTAGGTAGTAAAAAAATAACTGGAATATGAACAACAAAAAATAGAATACCAAAAGTAACTGGCGAAACTCCAAAAGTTAGCAAGCCACCCAAGAAACAAAGTTGTTGAAATAGGATTTCAAAGAATTTTGGCAATTGATAGCCAAGAATTTCTTTTTTGCTGTAAACAGTATTTTTGTATGTTGCGGGAATAAAAAAATATAACAAAAAGAAACCCAAAATAATCAACAAATTATTAAGTGAAAAATTATTGAAATATACAGAAAATGGATTTTTATAAACAATAAATAGTATTGCTAAAAAAGAAATAAAAAACAAAGTGTGTTGCCACCAATTTTGGTAGTAAGTAATTTTATATTTTTTATAGAGATAATTTGGTAATCCCATTACTATTCCCCATAAAATTATCCAAATTGTTATCCATTGAATCATATTTTTTTAATTTCTATCTATGACAAGCTCAATATCCGTAAGTGCAACTAGTTTGTGATAAACATTCCCTGCATAGCTAAATTTTATGGGAGCTTTAACAATTTGAGTTTCTTCGCCAATAGTCAGTTCAATTTCACCATTTACCAAGTAAATAGTTTCTGAATCTTCGTGTGTATGGTCAGCACTAATGCTTCCTTTTTTTCTAGTGATAAAGCTAGACTTTCCGCAGTCATAAATAAAACCCCTTTCGTCAGATTTTATGATTTTTATATCTTCCAAGTTCATAAAATGATTTTAGCATTTTATGAGTATTTTTTCCAGTTGCCCGCCCGCCAAAAAACCAA
>CAYUGY010000008.1:0-5239 GCA_964444515.1 uncultured Candidatus Saccharibacteria bacterium
AAAACTGATATTGGTATTGCGGTGAAAAAATCCAAAGAAGGTGAGCAAAATTTCCTTGATATTTTGATTTCTCTTGGAAAACTTTCAGAGACAGACGCAAGACGAGCACAGGCATTTGTGCTCGGTGTTCCGTATGTTTCTTTGGTCAAAGAAAAAATCGATGCAAATGTGCTGTCTATTATCCCAGAACCAATTGCTCGAAATCACAACATCATTGCCTACAAAAAAACTGCCAAAGGAGTAGAGGTTGCAATGCTCGACATCAATGATCTTTCAACAATTGATTTCATCAAGAAAAAGACTGAACTCAAAATCCTTACTCGATTGACTGATGTTGAATCTATCAAACACGCACTGACGCTGTATAAGAAAAGTTTGAAAGCAGAATTTAATGATTTGATTTCAAAAGAAGCTGATTCTCTGAAAATCACCAAAGATGGCACAGAAGGGAATGAGTTGAGTGAAGCAGATTTGAAAGAAATGGCAGAAGATTTGCCGGTGATTAAAATTGTCGACACCTTACTTTCGCATGCAATATTGCAAGGTGCATCTGACATTCACGTTGAACCAGGTGAAGCGCAATTGACGGTCCGATATCGTGTCGATGGTATTTTGCACGATGCGATGACGTTACCAAAAGACGCTTCGGCCGGAATTACTGCACGTATCAAAGTACTTTCAAGTTTGAAGCTTGATGAAAAACGATTACCACAAGACGGACGTTTCAAGATCAGTAATGATGATGGAAATGTGTCATTCCGTGTCTCAACAATCCCAACCTATTTCGGTGAGAAAACCGTTATTCGTATTTTGCGCGAAAATAGCAAAGGATTTTCTTTGGAAAAACTCGGTTTCCATGGCGGAGCGCTTGAGCGAATTCACGAAGGTATGCGCCAACATACTGGAATGATTTTGGCTTCAGGACCGACTGGTTCTGGTAAAACAACCACACTCTATACGATGCTTGATATGTTGAATACGCCCGATGTAAACATTTCAACTATTGAAGATCCGATTGAATATCAAATGAATCGTATCAATCAAACACAAGTGAAATCTGAAATTGGTATGACCTTTGCCAATGGGCTTCGTGCACTCCTTCGACAAGACCCAGACATTGTGATGGTGGGGGAAATTCGAGACAACGAAACAGCCTCACTTGCGATCAACGCTGCATTGACGGGTCACTTGGTGCTTTCGACAATTCACACCAACTCAGCCGCTGGTTCTATCCCACGTTTTACTGATATGGATGTTGAGCCGTTCTTATTAGTATCTACATTGAAGACGATTGTTGCGCAACGGTTGGTGCGACGACTTGATGAAAAAAAGGAACAATATTTCTTGTCTGAAGGAGAAATGTCTCAACTGAAAAAAATTATTGACATGGATCGAATGTTGAAATTCTTGAAAGAAGAAAAAGTGGTAGCTGATGACGCAAATTGGTCCAGTATTCCTTTTTATCGAGCAATTAAAAATGACGAATCAGAAGACGGGTACAAAGGACGTGTCGGTATTCACGAAGTGTTGAAAGTATCTCCGGCAATCAAAGAAATGATTCTTCGCGGTGCGTCAGCTGATGAAATCGAAAAACAAGCAAAACAAGAAGGTATGATGACGATGCTTGAAGATGGAATCTTCCTTGCAGTACAAGGTTTGACCACAACTGAAGAAGTACTCCGTGTGGTGTCAGAGTAATATGAAATTTCAATACAAAATACAAACCAATACAGGAAAAATCGAAGCTGGTTTTTTGGACGGAGCAGATCGGAATGCAGTACTGAAACAATTGAAAGCACAAAATGCGGTAGTGATTTCTTTGTCTGAGAAAAAAGGGAAGAGTTTCAATGTGTCTTTTTCTTTTGGTGGGGCATCACTTGAAGATAGAATTCAGTTTACAAAAAATCTTGGTGGTATGCTTGGGGCAGGATTATCTCTTGCTCGAGCACTTGAGATTTTGGAAAAACAAGCACAAAAACCAATCTGGAAAAAGACACTCAGTGCACTGATTGATGATATTAATGCAGGAGGTTCTTTGTCTGATGGAATGAAAAAACATCCAAAAGTTTTTTCAACACTGTTTATTTCAATGGCTCGTGCAGGCGAAGAATCAGGAGGAATGGTTGAGGCAATGTCTCAGGTTGGTATTTCAATGGAAAAGACCTATGCATTAAATAAAAAAGTAAAATCAGCGCTTATTTATCCAGGTATCATTGTTTCTGCCGTGTTGTTGATTGGAATATTGATGATGATTTTTGTGGTACCAACGATTACAAAAACATTTAAAGATTTGGGTGTTGAGCTGCCTAAAACAACAAAATTTATCATTGCAACAAGTGACTTTTTCTCACAACACCCATTTGTTGTATTTGTTATATTAGGAGCTATCGTTTTTGGTGTATTGATGTTGTTGCGCATAAGAAAGGTGTCTCAATTTTTCGATAAAATTATTTTGAAGTTACCTGTTGTTGGTGCACTTGCGCAAGAAGCAAATACTGCCAGAATCGCACGAACTATTTCTTCGTTGTTGATTGCTGGTGTTGATATGTTGCGAGCCATTTCTATTGCCAAAGATGTTGTGGGTAACAGTGTGTACAAAAAAATATTGGAAGAAGCTACTGAAAAAGTTCAGAAAGGAGGCTTGTTGTCTGAAACGTTCCGTGCGCACCAAAAAGAATGTCCTATTATGATGGGAGAAATGATTGCTGTCGGTGAAGAAACAGGTAAGTTATCAAAGATGCTTATCGACGTCGCTGTATTTTATGAAGGTGAGGTAGATGTTAAAACAAAAGACCTTTCCTCTATTGTTGAACCGGTACTCATGATTTTTATCGGTACCGCAGTTGGTTTTTTTGCTGTTTCTATGTTGTCGCCAATGTATTCATTAATGGATAGTGTTTCAAAATAATATATATGAATAAAAAATTTTTAAAAGCAGAGGGTATTATTCCGATTATGATTGCTATTGGAATCATCGGTCTATTGGTGGCGATTATTGTTCCTAATTTGACTAAAAGTAGAAATGAACAATTACTCAAGGGTACTACTGATGATATTGTGTCACTCTTGACCAAAGCTCGAACACAAACACTGTCTTCTTATAATAGTATGCAATATGGTGTGTATCTCAATGCAACGTCTGCAACATTGTTTGCTGGTGCATCGTATGTAGCAGGGAATGCATCAAACACTGTTTCTCTTTTTGATTCATCAATAGCTGTAGCAACAAGTTCGTTGTCATTAAATGGCGGAGGATCATCTATTTTGTTTGATAGACTCACTGGTGGTACAAACAACTATGGTACAATTGTAGTAAATATAAGTAATAATGTGAGTCGAAATAAAACAATTACTGTGACTAAGACTGGAAATATTTCATCCAATTAAAATGAATTTTTTTTCTAAAAAAATAAATGCTTTCTCGTTGGTTGAAGTGGTTATTGCTTCTTCCATTTTGCTATTGGTCGGGTTATCGCTTATTGGGACGCTTTCGCAATCTACTGTATTGTCACTACGCGCACTTCGTGCAACACAAGGATCTTTTTTGTTAGAAGAGGGGGGTGAGGCGGTCAAAAGTATTCGTGATAGTGGCTGGTCGTCATTTAGCTCATTATCTACCTCGACAACATACTATTTAGTATTTAGTACAAATACTAAGGCTTGGTCAGCAACAACAACAAATCCTGGGACAGTGCTCGGCTCTTTTTCTCGAAGTTTTGTGGTGGCATCGGTCCTACGAGATGCCAGTAGTGACATCGTTTCTTCTGGTGGAACTGTTGATACCGGTACACGAAAAGCAACTGTTACGGTGTCATGGCCACTTGGTAATGGTGCAACGGTTACAAAAACGCTAGTGATGTATTTGTCTAATATATTCTAATCAATTATGACCACATCATTTTTAAAAAATAAAAAAGGAACATCACTGCTTGAAGTCATAGTATACCTTGCGATTTTTTCGGCTTTTTCAACTATTATTGTTAACTCTCTTTTGATATCAATGCAGTTATATAAAGAGGCTCGAACAAATCGGGAGTTTGCTGAACAAGGTTCACTTGTAATGGAGCGTATTTCTCGAAGTGTCCGCGGTGCAAGTGCGGTGAATGTTGCAAGTAGTACACTTAGTACATCACCTGGTGTGTTGGTGCTAACAAATGGAACAAGTACAACAATGTTTGATGTTAATAGTGGCGCACTACGTCTGACAGAAAACGGTGCAGTATCAGGTAATCTTACTGCCGGAAGAATTTCTGTATCATCGCTCATTTTTTATTATTACAACGCAACATCAACATCGGTCAAAACAGACATTCAATTGACTGACAATGTTTCAGGTCGCAGCGAATCATTTAGTACAACAAATATTCTTCGTAATGCGTATTAATCGATACAAAAAAATACTGAAGAATCAAAAAGGTTCAGCCATGCTCATCGCGGTGTTTTTCTTTATGTTTGTTGGAATCGCAATTGTGATTGCGGTTATTCAGCCAGTGGTTCGAGATTATCAAGTTGCAAGTGATACGGTGACTTCACGGTTATCGTATTTTACTGCTGAGTCAGGACTCGAAGATGCAATGTATCGTATCAAAAATAGTATGACTATTGGTACTTCTGAAACGCTGACATTGAATGGTGCAACGGTTACAACCTCGATTACTGATACAGGAACTAATCAAAAACAAATTGTTTCTTTGGGTGATTTGAATAATCGAGATCGTTCAATTACCGCTGTTGTGCAAACATCAGTCGGGGTATCTTTCAACTACGGCGTGCAGGTAGGTCAAGGAGGTCTTAGTATGCAGTCAAGTACCGTCAACGGAAATGTGTACGCCAACGGTCCAATTTCTGGTGATAGCTCAAGTTACATTACCGGTACAGCGATATCAGCTAATAGTCCTGCGGCGGCATCTGATCAATCAAATGGTTCGGGTACTCCTTCATATAACGTGACTTTTGGAAATGCAAATAGTACACAAGATGTTGCGCAGAGTTTTCAAGTATCAAGCGGCACAAGTCCTATTAATAAAATAAGTTTGTATATCAAGAAAGTCAGCACCCCAAGTAATGTGACAGTAAAGATTGTGACTGACGCAAGCGGCTCACCTTCTAGTACTGTAGTAGCAACAGGTACATACCAATGGCAATTAAATACAGGTTCTGGCTGGAATGATATTTCCGGTGCCACTTCAGCCTCTTATACTGTTAACGGTGTCACTTTAACACAGAATGGATACACTTA
>CAYUGY010000008.1:5249-23996 GCA_964444515.1 uncultured Candidatus Saccharibacteria bacterium
AGATGTTTCTTTTTCTTCAATCCCAGTACTTTATGCCGGTACTACTTATTGGTTGGTGCTAGATTCAAGCTCTTCAAGTACTAAATATTATGTGATTGGTGCAAACAGTGCGGGTTATGCAAATGGTATTGCAAAAATAGGAACATCAAGTAATACATGGAGTGCCACCACTCCAGCAGGGTTGGATTTATTTTTTAATCTGTATTTAGGTGGTGTTTTCGGTAGTATCTATGGTTCATCAGGAAGTCAGTGGAATAGATTTAATGTTGGTTCTGGAGGATCAGGAACAGCAAAGGCTCATACGGTAAATTATGCGAATGTAACTGGTGCTATTTATTGCCAAAGTGGTACAGGTAACAATAAATCTTGTAATACTTCTCAATCAGATCCTGCCTATGAGGCGTTTCCTATTTCAGACGCTAATATTACTGATTGGAAAAATGCAGCAAGTGCTGGTGGAACATCTTCAGGGAATTATACTGTTGGCTGGGCAGGCGCAACACTTGGTCCTAAAAAAATAAACGGCAATTTGACAGTAAGTGGCGGAGGAACACTGACAGTAACTGGTCCACTGTGGGTGACAGGAAACATTTCTTTGTCAGGCGGTGGAACAATCAGACTTTCTTCTTCGTACGGAACAAATGACGGGGTAATTGTTGCTGACGGAACGTTGTCTGTAACAGGGGGATCGTACGCAACTGGTTCAGGAACTTCAGGTAGTTATATTCTGGTTGTCGCACTTAGTAATTCAGCCACCGCAGCAGCTCAAATAGAAGGGGGTTCTGGGGCAATGGTTGTATACGCTCCAAACGGCACACTCAATCTAGAAGGAGGTGCGTCACTCAAAGAAGCAACAGCATACAAGGTTCACATAGAAGGAGGTTCTACGTTGACCTATGAGACCGGTTTGGCAAATCTCAACTTCACTTCCGGTGCATCTGGTTCGTGGTCAGTGAACAGTTGGAACGAAACACAATAAAAAAGTACAGAAAAAGTGCGCCCGGAGGGCGCACTTTTTCTTTGTGATATAATAGTAGTATGAAATATTTTATTGGAAATTGGAAATTGAATCCAAAAACAGTGAAAGAAGCTGTTGCTTTATACAAGTCGATTGCAAAAGTTAAAAAAGCAAAAGATGTTATTGTTGCGGTATGTGCGCCGTTGCCGTATTTGAAATCACTGCAAGCAGAAAAAATAAAAACAGTCGATATCGGAGCGCAAAACGTCTTTTATGAAAATGAAGGAGCATATACTGGTGAATGTGGTCCGTTGATGCTCGAACAATTTGGGGTGAAATACACACTTGTTGGTCACTCTGAAGTTCGCGAACGAGGAGATACGGATGAAATCATCAACAAAAAAATCACTGCTGTTTTCAAAACAAAGATAACTCCAATTCTCTGTGTTGGAGAAAAAACACGCGATGATGCTCATTGGCACTTTCATTTCGTCAAAGAACAATTGACGGGGGCACTTACAACTGTTCCCAAAAAACAAGCAAGTAGTATGCTGATTGCCTATGAACCAGTATGGGCGATTGGTAAAAATGCAGTACGTGAAGCAACGGTAGAAGAATGTGAAGAAATGGTGATTTTTATTCGTCGAGTGTTATCGGATTTGTACGATACCAAAACTGCTGAATCAGTGCCGATTCTCTACGGTGGTTCAGTGAGTAATGAAAATGCTCGAGCATTTCTCGATAGAGGAGGGATCCAGGGATTACTCATCGGACGTGCATCACTTGATAAAAAAGCTTTTGAAAAAATAATTACCTTATAGAAAACATGAAATCAATCAAACAATGTAAAGAATTGAAAGGAAAAACAGTATTTGTCAGAGTGGATTACAATGTTCCGTTGAAAGACGGAAAAGTGCTCGACGGTTTTCGTATTGATGCGTCGCTTGCAACAATTGATTTTCTTATCAAGAAAAAGGCAAAAGTAGTATTACTTGCGCATATTGGTGAAGACGGATCAGAAACGTTGTTGCCAGTAGTAAAATATTTGAAACGAAAAATTGCAGTGACGTTTTGTCCGACAAAAGAATTGCACGACATAGAACAAGCTGTCACTAAGCTCGTATCAGGAGAAGTCTTATTGCTTGAAAATATTCGCCAATTTGACGGTGAAAAAACAAATGACAAAACCCTCGCCAAAGCAGTTGCTTCAATGGGGGATATATTTGTAAACGATGCATTTTCTGTATCACATCGAAAACATATGAGTGTTGTAGGGCTTGCAATGAAATTGCCAGCTTACGCAGGTGTTGCATTGGAGCAAGAAGTGAAAACATTGTCACAAGCACTCAAACCAAAACATCCGTTCGTATTTATTTTAGGTGGAGCAAAGTTTGATACAAAATTACCGCTCTTGAAAAAATACAGTACAAGTAGTGATGTGTTGTTTGTCGGTGGAGCCTTAGCAAATAACGTACTCAAAGAAAAAGGCTACGAAGTTGGTAAATCTGTAGTTGATGATACCAGTGTCAAAACAAAATCACTGTGGAGTAAAAAGAACTTTTTGACACCAATTGATGTAGTGGTGCTCCGAGGTAATCAAGCGATAAATATTGATGTCTCAGAAGTCTCGGAAGGTGACACTATTGTTGATATTGGAAAAGAGACAATCAAATTACTCACACCAGTATTTGCCAAGGCAAAATTGGTTGTCTGGAATGGTCCGCTCGGATGGTATGAAAAAGGCTTTGTGAAATCAACTAAAGACTTGCTTGGGGTGATTAATAAATCAAAAGCACAGGTGATTATCGGGGGAGGTGATACGGCGTTTTTGGCTCACAAAATGAAGCTTGGAAATAAGGTCTTTATTTCAACCGGCGGAGGTGCAACACTCGATTTCTTGGCGAATGGCACATTAGCTGGTATTTCAGTTTTGTCGAAATAATTCGTGGTATACTTTTGTTCAATTAATAAATAATCAATATATATGGTATTTCTTTCATTGCTCGGTATTATTTTGGTTGCAACTATTGTTAGTCAGTTGGTTGGTATGATTTGGTATCATACAAAAGTTTTTGGCAAGATCTGGCAAGAACAAGCAAACATTGCTTTTGATAAAAAAGCCCAATTGAAATCAATGGGGTACGGTTTCCTTTCAGAATATTTGTTGACCGCAGGATTGTTGCTCGTCGTTGCTTTTACTGGAATGAATCCATTACTTGTAGCACTTTGTTTGTGGGTGACAGTCATTCTTCCGGTCTCTCTTGATGGATTGATCTATGAAAAGAAAAATAAAAAATTGTTTTTCATCAGTGTCTTCCATCGATTGGCTGCACTCGTCCTATCATCTATTGTGTTTATGTTTCTCTAACTATAAAAAACTCCCTAGTAGGGAGTTTTTTATAGTCCAAATAATTCACCGAGTAATTCATTCCATCGTTTGGTGCACCAAGTGACAATGACAAAACTCGGAATAAAAAGTATTGAAAGAAAGATGAAAATGAGCAGTTTCCAGAAAGTCTGTAAAACTGTTTTTAAGATATACCCAAGTTCTGCCCAGACACCCTCAAGTGTGTCTTGTAGGCTTGCTGTTATTTCATCAAACATTCCATATATATACCCGATAATTGATGAAAAAGCTACTCAGTAGAATGTTTTTTGATGTATACTGTATCCATGAATATACACCCAATTTTTGTCCATTTTCCAATAGCCTTATTAACTATCTATGCATTATTTGAAATCTTTGCGTGGAAAAAGCTACGCGCGCTGTCATGGTGGGTATATGTAAAAGCCACGTTATTGTTTGTTGGAATCATATCCAGTTTCGCTGCACTTAATACCGGGGAAACAGCAGAGCATTTGATCGGGAGAAGTGCTTTGATTGAAATGCATTCGACTTTTGCAACAGGCACTGTGTGGTTGTTTGGAATACTTGCACTGGTTTATCTTATTCGTTTTGTGTTGGAGAGTTCATATATTATCAATTTTCCAAAACTGCAAAATTTTCTTACCGCAGTTCAAAATTATATTGATAGATTTAGTTTTCTGATTCCATCTTTTGCTTTTGTTGGATTAGTACTAGTGACTGTTACTGGTGCGCTCGGCGGGGCAATTGTGTATGGTCCCGAAGTTGATCCTATTGTTTCTTTTGTTTATCATTTCTTTTTTTAATTTAAAAAATTAATATAATTACATAGTATGTCTAAAAAATATATTGCAGAATTTATTGGAACACTCGGTCTCACACTCATCGTGGCGCTGGCAATCGGTGGGGGAATTTATTCGCTTCCAGTCCCTCTTGCTGCAGCATTGTTTCTCATGATGATGGTGTATGTTATCGGAGGAATCTCTGGTGCTCATTTGAATCCCGCAGTCAGTATTGCACTCTATGCGAACGGAAAAATCTCTAAGCAAGAAGTATGGAAATATGTTGGTGTGCAGTTGCTCGCAGGTATTGTCGCTTTGTTTGTAAGTAAATTTATTCATCCATTTGCTACTCCTGCAAACACTATGGTTGTTTGGCAATCAGTTGCCGGTGAATTTTTGGGAGCATTCTTTTTCTTGTTCGGGTTATCTGCAGTTGTTTACGGAAAAGTATCAAGCGGTGCATCAGGTTTTGTTGTCGGGGGATCACTTCTTTGTGGACTTATTATTGCAGGATTAATTGGTTCTCTCGGCATTTTGAATCCGGCCGTTGTGCTTGCACTCGGAATCTTCAAACTCTCATATCTACTTGCTTCAGTGATCGGTGGTATTTGTGGAGTGTGGGTATATAAGAAATTGGTGTAAAAATAAAAAAGCGTGGACAAAGTCCACGCTTTTTTATTTTAATTTTTGAGCAATCAATTCTTTTTCTTCCTCCGAATCATAACTTTTTCCATGCCAATTGATGTATCCATCATTCTCATAGCGGGGGATGACATGCATGTGGGCATGGAATACTTCTTGTCCTGAAGCTTTGCCGTTATTCATTCCGACATTTACACCATCTGCACCTAGTTCAGTTTTGATTTTCTTGGCGATGTTTCGAACAATACAAATCATATGGCTCAATAATTCATCAGGAATGTCATAAATATTTTCATACGGTTCTTTTGGAATAACCAAGGTGTGACCTTTGTTGATTGGGTGAATATCAAGAAATGCCAGCACTTTGTCGTCTTCGTAAACCTTTGTGCAAGGAATTTCTCCATTGATAATTTTGGTAAATATTGTTTCCATAGAGCCATTTTAGCACATGCTATAATAGGGCGATATGATTTCCGACACTGTTGCAACACTTCTCAAAAAACGACATATCGATGAATCAGGGTGGGAAGCATTTTTGCGACCAGATTATACTAAACTTGGCGACCCACTTTTAATGAAAGATTTAGAAAAAGGTGTCGTGCGGCTATTTGAAGCTATCGAGGCCAAAGAAAAAATTTGTATCTATGCTGATTATGATTGCGATGGTATTCCAGGAGCATCTGCAATGGCGACTTTTTTGAAAAAAGTTGCACCGGAGTATTTTGAAAAAAACGTACTCGTTTATATTCCAGATCGTCACGAGGAAGGATACGGGCTCCATCATGATGCACTTGTTTCGGTTATCGACAGTGGGGTGACATTACTCATTACGATTGATTTGGGAATTACTGCTATTGAAGAGGTGATATACGCAGAAGGTCGCGGATGTAATGTTATTGTGACTGATCACCACTTGCCGAAAGTGCATGATGATGGAGGTGATCAATTGCCACATTGTTTTGCGGTCATCAATCCAAAACGCACAGACTGTCAGTATCCAGAAAAAATGTTGTGCGGAAGTGGAGTAATATTTACATTTATTCGCGGATTCTTGGATAAATATCGCGAATATTTCAATGTGCATGTTGGCTGGGAAAAGTGGTTGCTTGATTTCGTTGGAGTTGCAACACTTTCTGATATGGTGCCACTTGTTGGTGAAAATCGTATCTTGGCGTATTTCGGTATGGAAGTATTGAAACAAAATAAACGTGTCGGATTCAAAGCATTGTTCAAGAGCGCTCGCATGGACGTGCGGTATATGACAGAAGAAGATGTGGCTTTTACCATTGCACCACGGATCAATGCAGCATCTCGCATGGATAAACCGATCTGTGCCTATCATTTACTTGTTGCAGATACAGACTTAGAAGCTGATATTCACGCAAGTCATTTGTCGAAAATCAATGACACACGCAAATCTGAAGTCGCTCGGATTATGAAAGAAGTACACAAAGAACTTGATCCGGTTCACGAACAAGGACTCATCCCGTCTGTTGTTGTTATTGGTAATCCGCTCTGGCGTGTCGGCGTGCTCGGGCTCGTGGCATCAAAGATTGTTGAAAAATACGGACGCTCAGCGTTTGTCTGGGGCAGAGAAGGAGGTGAATCAATCAAAGGTTCTTGTCGGAGCGATGGCACAGTGCACGTTGTAGAGCTCATGAGGGCACTTCCAGAAGGAATCTTGCTTGCGCACGGTGGACATATTGGTGCTGGAGGGTTTACGGTCAGTAACGAAGGGGTGTTTTCTTTGAGAGAAGCATTGATTACTTCATTTGAAACGAGTACTCCAATAGTAAAAGAAGCATCAGTTGCATTTGATATTGAATTACCGTTATTAAAAATCGACAAAAATTTGTACAAAGATATTCGAAGTCTTGCGCCGTTTGGTGAAGCACATAAAAATCCAATCTTCAAAATTAGTGACGCCACAATAAAAGCAGTGAAAAATTTTGGTAAAGAAAAAAATCATTTGGAAATCATTTTTGAAGATAGTACTGGTCGGGAAGTGAAGTCGATTCAGTTTTTCAAAACAATCAATGATTATGGAGAAAAGATTGCTGTTGGAAATACTCCGACTATTTTGGGAACAGTAGAACTCGACACATTCGCCAGATTTCAACCGGCTAGGCTTCGTATAATCGATATATTATAATTACCCTATGAAAAATACCAACAAAATAATCGTCTATACTGACGGTTCATCAAAAGGCAATCCAGGTCCTGGGGGATATGGCGCTGTTATTGCATTTCCCGCAGGAGCAACTGGTCCACTTGCATCAGTTGTTGAGCTTGGTGGACACCAAAGTCCAACCACAAACAATCGAATGGAAATTACTGGTCCATTGCGAGCACTCGAATTTATTCGCTCATCAGTAGCGAATCTCGGCGAATATGTTGTTGAAATTAATTTGGATTCACAGTATACGCTTTCAGGCATCACTCTATGGATCCACAATTGGAAGAAGAACGGCTGGCAGACAGCAAATAAAAAGCCAGTACTCAATCAAGATCTTTGGGAAGAATTGCATGATGTTGTTGATGGATGGAATGGAAAGTTGAATTGGAAAAAGGTCAAAGGTCATGCAGGGGTTTCTTTGAATGAACGCGTTGATATCATTGCAACAACTTGTGCAGACACTGGAAGTTGTGAGCTATACTCTGGTCCGATGAGTGAATACACAGAAAAAATTGATTTAGAAGACTAAAAATGAGCCGAACGTACGAAGTACGTTCGGCTCATTTTTCAATAATATGCTATCAAAATATACAAACATTTTTATATTTGTATTGTTTGTCGCACTAATCGGTGTCCGGTATTTTTTCTTTCTTCCTACACCAAGTCCTCATTTTTATGAGGTAGTAAATAAAAAGGTGAGCCTGGATGCAAAGATTGTCAGTCAAATAACAATGACAGAATATGGACAGAACTTTTCTGTAACACTTCCAGATAAGAAATGGAAATTGTTAATCCGTACAAATGGAAATGATGATTTTTCATATGGCGATACTATTCACATCACTGGTGTGCTCAAAAACCCGGAACCATTTGAAACAGATCAAGGAACGACGTTTGATTACAGTACGTATCTCAAAACAGATAATACCTATTTTATTATTTCAAACGCCAAAGTATCTATTTTAGAAAAAGGTAAGAAGGGAATAGTGTTTTATTTGTACCGCATCGCTACCAGTTTTGAAGAAAGTATCAATGCGTTGCTTCCGCCAGATGAAGCGGGGTTGGCAAATGGTATGCTGCTCGGTGATAAATCAGGTATCTCAAACGAGCTTCGAAACAATTTCATTACAACTGGAACGATTCATATTGTGGCATTATCAGGTTTTAATGTTTCGATTGTTTCCAAATATATCACGTCATTTTTTGCGCTGTTGCTTCCATTTCGTTTTGCATTATATATCGGACTGTGTGCGATTGGATTATTTGTTGTAATGACCGGTGCATCTGCTACAGCTGTACGTGCCGGGGTGATGGGTGAGTTGTCGGTATTTGCATTACTTGCCGGCAGGCAATATCAAGTCTTTCGTGGGCTGGTGATTGCTGTGCTTGCCATGTTACTCATCAATCCATTACTGATTCACTCCGTGTCATTTCAACTCTCAGTAATAGCAACGCTCGGAATGATTTTTATTGTGCCAATACTAGAGCGGAAATTATGGTGGGTGACCAAGCGATTCTTGCTTCGAGATACAATTGCAACAACCTTATCTGCACAAATTGCTGTTGTTCCGTTGATTCTCTATCAAATGCATCAATTTTCCGTCGTCTCATTTTTTGCAAACATTATCATTATTCCGCTCGTGCCGTTTGCCATGCTCTCGGCGTTTGTCGCGGGAGGACTTGGATTATTTTTACCAAAAGTATTGGTTGTGCCGTTTTCATACATTGCCTATATGTTGCACCATATCATTATCAAAATAATCACACTCTTTGCACAGATTCCTTTTGCTTCAGTTGTTATCAATCAAGTTCCGTTATGGGTAATAGTATTGTTGTACGGAATAATTATTTGGTGGGTTATAAAAAATAAAAACTCCTACTAGGAGTTTTTATTTTTTATACTGTCTTTTTAAAATTCTCTTCAATAACTGACCAATTCAAATTTTCGAAAAATGCATCAATGTATTTTTTCTTTTCACTTGTTGGGTAATCATACACATATGCATGTTCCCACATATCAAGTGCAAGAACAATTTTTGTTTCAGAGAGTTGTCCCATGTGCTGCTCATCAACCCAGACGTTTAGTAGGGTATCGTGATTGTAATCAAAATAAAGCATTGCCCAGCCAACACCGCGAGTCAGTGCGAGTGATTTGAAAGAGGTAAGCCACTGATCAAAACTGCCGAAATCTTCAGTAATTTTTTTATACAAATCACCATCAGTGTTTATTTCTTGTGCTCCACCTTCAAGTGCACCGAAATAGTGTTCGTGGTTATTCATGCCATTCCATTCAAAAGAAAAACGACGATGTGTTTCTTTGATCAGGTAATCAAATTCAGGATTATTTTGGTATGTTGCAATGTGCCCCAAAATCGCATTGGCATTGGCCACATAGCCTTTGTAGAGTTTCAAGTGCTCTTCGATATTTTTTGCCGAGATTCCTTTCAGTTCTGGTAAGTTGAATTCTTTTGGTGTGAAGTTTTTCATAATTTTTATTATACTAAATAGGTGAAGAATATAAAAATTGCATTATTAGCTTTAGTGATAATTGGATGTTCTTTTGCTGTTGCAAAAGACACACCAAAACTAAAAGTATCATTTCTCGATATCGGCCAAGGTGATGCGATTTATATCAAAGCTCCGAACGGCAATGATATGCTGATAGATGGTGGGCGAGACAAAAAGATTCTGACTCGGCTTGCCGAAGAAATGTCATTTGGTGACAGCGCTATTAATGTTGTTGTTGCAACACATCCGGATGCCGATCATGTTGGTGGTCTCAATTATGTACTGGCAAAATACACTGTTGGTGCGGTATTTGAACCGGGAGTTAGTGCAAAAACGAAAACGTATCAAAGTTTAGAAAGTGCAATTCAAGAAAAAAAGATTCCGCATTTACTCGCTCGGGCAGGGAATACGATTGTACTTGATAAGAAAAACAATGTAGTCGCGACAATATTGTATCCTGATGCTGAGGTGACTAAATGGGAAACTAATGATGCATCAATCGTCTTGAAACTAACATACGGTGCAACGAGCATGCTTCTGACCGCTGATTCACCAATTTCGAAAGAATTGTATTTGGTTGGAAAAGACAAAAATATACTTGATGTTGATGTACTGAAACTCGGACATCATGGATCACGTACTGCAAGTAGCGAAGCATATTTACTCGCAACCTCACCGCAAATTGCAATCATTTCTGCAGGAAAAAATAATTCATACGGTCATCCGCACCAAGAGGTGATTGATCGTCTGAAAAAACTGGCTATCCCATATTTGAATACAGCAGATGCCGGAACAATCAATTGTGTTTCGAATGCGCTGAAATTTTCTTGTAAATAAAAAATCCCAGAAGGGATTTTTTATTTTTGTTTATTTTTTGAGAAGGTCTCGAATCTCTGAAAGCAGTTTTATTTCTTCGCTGATTTCTTTCACTTTTTCTTCTTCCTTTTTTGCTTTTAATTTATTCAACGCTTTGATGGTAACAAAAAGTGCAATTGCAATGATTGCAAAGTCGATACAGTTTTGGAGAAAGATACCAATATTCATTACTACGTCATTTCGTACACCAGCAGCATTTCGAAGAGTGATAGTCAGGTCTTTCATGTCAAAACCTCCCATCATCATACCAATTGGAGGCATGATGATATCTGATACCAGAGAAGAGACGATTTTTCCAAAGGCGCCACCAATAATGACTCCAATTGCCAAATCCATGACATTGCCTTTCATTGCGAATTCTTTGAGTTCACCGATAAATGTTTTTGCTTTTTGCATAATGTTATTCTATAAGAAAAGAGACAGAAGGCAAAGCCTTCTGTCTCTTTCTAGTGCCTAGCGCCTATTTGCTAGAGCCTACTTAATGATTCCAGCTTTCTTCAAAGTTACAAATGCACCGTTTTTGTTGATAGTGCGGATTGCGTTAGTAGAAAGGGTCAAGCGGAAAGTTTTTCCTAGTTCAGGAACGAAAATACGCTTCTTTTGAAGGTTTACTTGTTTGCGTGAAGTCTCAATCGGGTTGAATTTGGTAGCACGAACTTTAGTCGAGTACCCTCCACCGATCAAAGACTTCTTTTTAGTTATTGCACAGATTTTTGCCATATGTGTGATTATGTTATCATAGAGACATAATATATGCAAGAGATAAATAGTATTTTTTATGTCGTGATTCTGATCTTCTCAGTCGTCATTCATGAGGTGGCTCATGGCTACGCGGCTGATTATTTTGGTGATCCAACGGCTCGTTTGGCAGGTAGATTGACCATGAACCCAATCAAACACATCGATTTGTGGGGTTCTATTATTATTCCGCTCTTTTTGGTACTCTCAGGAACCACTTTTCTTGTTGGTTGGGCAAAGCCGGTGCCATACAATCCCAATCATTTTGATAATAAAAAGAAGGGGACGATTGTGACGGCGCTTGCTGGTGTCTGTGCCAACTTTTTCATTGCAATCATTTTCGGACTTGCTATGCGTTTTGTTCCGGCATTTGGTCTCGGAATGCCAGCTCATATGGTTGTCTCAACAATTGTGGTGGTCAATATTGTGCTCGGATTATTTAATTTGATTCCAATTGTACCGCTTGATGGATCAAAAGTGTTGTTCGAATTGATTCCACTTCGTGCGCAAAAATTCCGTTATTTTTGGGAAAAGAATTCACTCATTATTCTTGTGGTGTTTATTTTCTTTTTCTGGGCGGGTATTGCTATACCAACAATCTCTTTTCTCTATAGACTACTAACAGGCACTTTCCTCTAAAACACACAATCTTCTTGTATAATAAAGACAATGAAAGTTTTTAAACTCGCTTTTTTGTCTGTCCTACTAATTGGGTTTTTATCCAACATTGTTTTTGCTTCTGTTTCAAACGGAACAATCGACACGACATATAATCGTGCGGTGGTGGTGCAAGACGATACTCAAATAAATACTGGATATTACACACAGCCAGGTATGAATACATATAATGTTTCCGTTGATGACACAGCGCTTCACGGGTATTGGTGGTCAGAAAATTTTGGTTGGATTAATCTCAATTGTGCCAATAATAATTCATGTGGAAGTACTAATTTTAAAGTAGCAAATACGGGTAGCGGTGTACTTTCTGGATATGCGTGGGGGCAGAATGCTGGTTGGATAAATTTCGGTCCATTTTCAAATAGTGCAACAACTCCAGTTTCTATTAATACAAATGGTGAATTTACTGGATATGCTTGGACACAAAATTTTGGTTGGTTAAAATTTTCTTGTAATACTGGTGATAGTGATTATCCTGCTGCGTGTACCAAAACAGACTGGCGGCCAGTTTCATCGCGAGCTGCTTGTAGTAACGGGATAGATGACGATAGTGATGGGTTTACTGATTATCCTGCAGATGCTGGCTGTACAAGTACGATAGACACAACAGAAACATCTTCAGGTGGTGGTGGTGGACACACTAATCCTGGTGGTAATAATGGTGGAAATTCTGGTTCTACAAACGGAAACAACGGAGGAACTTCATCTGGTTCAACAAGTGGCTCAACATCCGGTTCAACATCCGGCTCAACAAGTGGTACTACAGGAAGTACTACAGGAGGAAGTACTGCTAGTTCAGGTGGTGATGCAGGAGGAACATCTTCTGGAGGTGACGCTGGGGGTGCTTCTGGTGATGCGGGAGGTACCACAGGAAGCACTGCTAGTTCAGGTGGTGATGCTGGAAGTGTTGGTTCGACAGGATCATCCTCTTCAGTCTCTAGTCCGTCAGGATTTTCTTCTCCAGGTCTATTTTTTACCGGAGGAATGCCAACACTTCTCGAAAGCGCAAAACAACAAGTGAATGACAGTATTGCAAACACTGTTACGGTCTACAAAGAGAGTAAGCAAAAAATTAAAAATGTTGTTGATACCAAACAAGGAGATGCCGTTGTTAAAACAGTCGGAGCTGTTGGTGTCGTTGCTTCATCTGTCGCATCATTTACTTCTGTTTTGTTCTTGAATCCGCTTTCTATTTCAGAGCTATTCTTAATTCCAATTCGTTTGTGGACACTGCTTATGACCTTGCTTGGAATTCGAAAACGAAACAAACCGTGGGGGACAGTGTATGATTCGATTACGAAACAGCCACTTGATCCGGCCTATGTGGTACTGCAAGATATGCAGGGTAATGAAGTCGCTACATCTATTACAGATCTTGACGGACGATATGGATTTTTGGTTGAACCAGGTCAGTATCGATTGCTAGCAAATAAGACGAACTATGTTTTTCCATCAGTCAAGTTGGCGGGTCGTCCAGGAGATGAATTGTATTCAGATTTGTATTTCGGTGAACCAATCATTGTTACCACTTCAGGGGAAATTATTGGAAAAAGTATTCCACTTGATCCGCTCAAGTTTGACTGGAATGAATTTGCAAAACGTGATCAAAGTTTGATGAAGTTCTATTCAAAACGAGATTTGTTGTTGTTGAAGTTCTCAAATGCATTCTTTATCTTCGGTTTGATTGTTTCTTTGATTGCAGTGTTTGTTGCACCAAAACCATACAATATCGGAATTATTTTATTGTATGTAGTACTGCTTGTACTGAAGCGAACAGTACTCAAGCCAAAGCCACGAGGAAATATTGCAACCAAAGATGGTGTTCCGCTGGCATTCGCTATTATTCGAGTGATACGTGACAGTGGGTTTGAATTGATTCACAAAGTTACTGATATCAAAGGAAATTTCTATTGTCTTTTGCCGAACGGAAATTATACCGTCACGATAGAGAAGAAAAACCTCGACCAAACCTATACGAAAATAATGGAGGGAACACCGATAACGGTAACGAAAGGGTATCTGGATCAAAAGTTTATCATTTAAGTAGAAAAAGGGGCGAAACCTTCGGTTTCGCCCCTTTTTCTAGGAATATCTTTATGTGTATCAAATGCTCGCTTGCTTATTGCGACTATCTATAGTATATTTATTTGGCAATTCTGAATATATCGGAATGTATGGCTATTATCAATAATTCAACAAAGAAAGCGGCCCTATGCCAACAATTTCTCAATTAATTAAAAACAATAGAAAAGACGTTAAACGCAAATCAAAAACTGTGGCACTTGCTCGTGGTTTTAACTCTATTGCGAACAAACCTGTTTTCTATCCATCTCCTTTCAAGCGAGGTGTGTGTACAAAAGTGACTACAACAACTCCAAAAAAGCCGAACTCTGCGATGCGTAAAATCGCCCGCGTACGTTTGACTAATGGACAAGAAATCACTGCCTACATTCCAGGTATCGGACACAAGCTCCAAGAACACTCAGTGGTAGTAGTTCGTGGAGGACGTGTGAAAGACTTGGTTGGAGTACGATACACTATCGTTCGTGGACGTCTTGATGCCACTGCTCCAGATAAACGTATGAAGAGTCGTTCTCGTTACGGTGCTAAACGACCAAAAGCGAAAGCTTAATTTTATAAAAACTAATTATAGTGATGGAGTAATTATCGAAAGATAGTGAAGAGTGATTTCAAAAATCATTTCATCATTTCAACAAATATGCGAAGAAAAGTAACAAATAGAAATATTGTAAAACCAGATCTAACTTATAACTCAGCAACGCTAGGTAAGTTCATCAACTATATGATGTGGTCTGGAAAGAAAAGTGTCGCTGAAAAGATTGTGTACGGTGCACTCGACATTATCAAAGAAAAGACTGGTAAAGAACCACTTGAAATCTTTGATGAAGCTGTTCGAAACGCTAGTCCTGCAATCGAAGTTCGTTCTCGACGTATCGGTGGTGCAAACTACCAAGTTCCTCGAGAAGTTCGACCAGAACGTCGTCAATCTCTTGCATTCCGATGGATTCGCGATGCAGCAAGAGCTAAGAAAGGTATGGATACCGACAAAAAGCTTGCTGAAGAACTCCTAGCGGCCGCAAATAATGATGGTGCAGCAGTTAAGAAGAAACAAGATACTCACAAGATGGCAGAAGCCAACAAAGCGTTCGCTCACTTTGCATGGTAAAAATAAAGACCGCCTTAGGCGGTCTTTATTTTTACCATGCAAAGTGTAAATCAAGCTCTGCTTGATTTCTCACTTCAATTGGCGAATTTTCCTACCAAGAAAATTCGCGTCGAAAGAAATTTACAGGCAAAGCCTGATAAATTTTTTCGACGCAATAAAAAAGTCCCCCAAGTATTAAAATACAGATTTCTTTTCTGTGCTATATTATCTAAATGAAATTCACCTACATCGACATTCACTCTCACCTCAATCTATCAGACTTTGACATAGATCGAGACGAAATGATTACTAATATGAAAGAAGAGGGAATCGCTACAATTACTGTTGGGGTTGATTTTGCTACTTCAGAAAAAGCCGTAGAACTTGCCGAACAGCACGAGAATCTTTTTGCTTGTATTGGATTACATCCATGTGACAACCATACTGAAGTATTTGATATGGAAAAATATGAAGCACTTGCACAACATTCAAAAGTGGTGGCAATTGGCGAAACAGGATTCGATTATTTCCGAGATCAATCAGAAGAATCAAAATCAAAACAACGAGAAATTTTTATCCAACATATTACCTTGGCAAAAAAAGTACAAAAGCCATTGATGATCCACGCTCGTCCGAGCAAGGGAAGTATGGATGCTTATAGTGACGCACTCGATATACTTGAGTCTGTGAATTTTAACCAAGCGGTGAATTTTCACTTCTTTGTTGGTGATATTGTTATTGCGGAGCGGATCGTCAAAAATGGCTGGACGATGTCATTTGATGGACCAATTACGTTTTCGACAGACTATGACGAAGTCATCAAAAGTATTCCTATTGGTCATATTATGGCCGAAACCGACAGTCCATTCGCTGCGCCGGCACCGTATCGTGGTAAACGTTGCGAACCGCTTTATGTGACAGAAATCTACAAAAAAATCGCTGAATTGAAAGAATTAGATTTTGAAGAATGTCGTAAGCTGTTGAATCAAAACGTGGAACGAGTTTTTTCTTTGAAAGAAGAATAATTTGACATATTGTCTATTTTGCTATATATTCCATGTGGAAATTTACTCTTTATAGATGAAAAAAATAATAACTTTGGTGATGTGTTTCTGTATTAGTTTTTCGGTGTTTTCTCAAAGACAAAAAACACTATTTCAAAAAAGTATTGATAGTCTCAATCTATTTCGTGAATCGGCATATAGAGCAATCAATTCGTACGATACCTTTGTTTCAGATATAGCAAAAAAAGGTTTCACTTTGCCGTATGTCATACAGAAAGTGAGTCAAACAAAAGATGAAGAACTCATCACTTGGCTTGATTCTTTGCCCAAAATACAAAAGCAGTATTATCAAGATTCTGCTGTCTATTTTAAATATAAAGTAGACATTGAGAAAAAGGTTTCTCGGTACACGGGATACCTTGCGGCAATGACGCTACGATATGTTAAAAATGTTTCGTATAAGAATTTTTTCTTAAATACTGTCCGTGAAGGTATTAAGAAAGATAAAATATATTTTAATGAGTATTACATACAAAATATGCTTTCAAAAAAAGCCTACGAAGGAACATTTCAAAAGATTGCTATTGTAATCGATTCACTTGAATTGATTACTACACCAATAAAAAAGAAGGGATAATCCCTTCTTTTCTTTTTTTATATATGTCTCGACAAAACAGTCTATTTCGTGTATAGTACACCCAATCCTTCCTTTGTTCGATGCCACAGCTTTGTCGGTATCGCGTAGTCCAAGGCAGGGGATTAACAAAATAATAGAACCATTCTCGGTTCTTAATACCTATGTCAGAAAAAGATAACGCTCGAGTATACGAGCTTGGTTATTTGTTTGTTTCATCATTATCTGATGAACAAGCAGTAGAAAAAGCCACTGCACTGAAGGCAATGATTGCTGAAAAAGGCGGAAAGGTGATTGCGGATGAAAATCCAAAATTCACTGAATTGGCGTACGAAATGTACAAGTACATTCTCAACAAAAAAACAAAGTTTTCTCACGGATACTTTGGTTGGGTCAAATTTACTGGTCCAGCTGATATGATTGCTGAAATGAAAGCAGTACTCGACCTCGATGTTGATATGCTTCGTTTTATGACTATCAAAACAGTTACAGAAAACACTATGGCACCAAAGAAATTTAGTGCAAAAACAGAACGTACTAAGCGACGTGATGACAGTAGTGCACCAGTTAGTAGTGAAGCGGTTGTAGATGCTCCAGCAGAAGAAGTTGTAGCGGATACAGAAGAAGCTGTAATTGACGAAGAAGTAGTTGATGAAAAGATCGACGAAATGGCAGTAGAGGAGTAAAATAGATATATCGATAGTCGGATTATTTTACTTACTTTAAACCAACACTCATTATGTATCTAAATCGTGTCACATTGTACGGAAATCTTACTCGAGATCCAGAAATCAAATCAATTCCTAACGGAACCAAGGTGGTTAATATTTCGATGGCAACCAACAGAACTTGGAAAGACCAAAGTGGTGCAAAGCGTGAAGAAGTCGAATATCACAATGTTGTGGCATTCGCAAAACAAGCAGAGGTTATTGCTCAATATTGCACCAAAGGCAGTCCACTCTACGTAGAAGGACGCATCAAGACTCGTTCTTGGGATGACGCTAATGGAGTAAAAAAATATCGAACTGAAATAATGCTTGAAAATTTCCAATTCGGTCCAAAAGGTGCAACTGGTACTGGTTCATACACACAAGGACCTTCATCAGCAGCTCCGGTGGCTGGAGGAAATAGTAAACAAGATGACGACTTGGAATCTATTGAATATCCAGATGACGATGTAAATATCGACGATATTCCTTTTTAGTTAAAAATTATTAAATTATCCCCAAAGTTATGCAAGATTTTTTCTCAACAAATAACATAAAGCATATTGATTATAAGGATATAGAAATTTTGAAAAAGTTTCTTTCTCCTACAGCAAAGATCCTTCCTCGCAAGAGAAGTGGTCTATCTGCAAAGAATCAACGCAAATTGGAAGTAGCTGTGAAGCGTTCACGTTTCCTCGGACTACTCCCATTCGTTGCAAGATAATCATATATAAAAAGCGGAATCCGAAAGGATTCCGCTTTTTATTGTATTAAGGTAACTATTTTGAAGCTCGCTCTACGTATTCGCCAGTTTCGGTGTTTACGATAATCTTTTCACCCGCTTCAAGGAAAAGTGGGCCGTTGATGACAGTACCGTTTGCAAGTGTGAGTTGCTTGTTGCCACCTGAGACACTGTTTCCTTTGATTGATGGTGGGGCATCTTTGATTTCAAAGGTCATTTTGATTGGAAGTGTGACACCAATGATTTTCTCTTCGTCATCTTCTGTTTCAAATACGAGTGCTGTAGCGACAGTGTTGTCGATCAAGAATTTCTTAGTGTTTGCAGAGATAACATCATCACCTAGTGCAAAACGTTTTGATGGATCTTTTGCGTCGCAGAACCAGTATTCACCTTTGCTTTCATATAAGAATTTTACTTCTTGTTTGCGAAGTTCTGCTTCATCAGCAGTGTCAGATGAGCGGAATGAATCGTTGAATGTACGTCCGTTCAACAAACTTTTTAGTTTGACTTGGTTTTGTGGTTTGCGTTGTTGTGTGCGAGCAACGTGAGACTCAAGAACGACGCAAGGTTCGTCCTTGTAAATAATCACTTTGCCTTCACGGATTTCATTGTAATCAAGTAGTGCCATAAGCTTTATTGTTTAATATTATAGGGTCAGTATAGCAAAAAACAGTTATTTTTCAAGCTATTCAAACAAATAATAAAAGCGCGAAACCTTCGGTTTCGCGCTTTTATATGTTTATTCTCCACTACTTTCCATAACCACTTCTT
>CAYUGY010000009.1:0-8059 GCA_964444515.1 uncultured Candidatus Saccharibacteria bacterium
CTGAGGCAGGCGAGGTAACTAGCTGGGTCGTTAGTAAGTTCGGTGCGTTTTTGAGCAACGAAATGATGCGCAATATCATCGGCCAAAACAAGAGTTCGTTTGATATACGAGAAATAATGGATAAGAAAAAAATCTTTATTGCGAACCTTTCAAAAGGACGTATTGGAGAACAAAGTATGAGTTTGCTTGGAGGTACAATCATCACCAAGATTTACTTGGCGGCCATGGAGCGTGCTGAAATGAGTCGTGACCAACTCGACAAAGCCGCACCATTTTATTTCTATGTGGACGAATTTCAAAACTTTTCTAATGAAGCTTTTGCCCAGATTCTTTCTGAGTCTCGAAAATACAAACTAGCGCTAACGGTGGCGAATCAATATGTCGCGCAGATGACCGAAGAAGTTCGTGATGCGATTTTGGGTAACGTTGGCACAATGATTTCGTTCCGTATCGGACCTGACGACGCTGATATTTTTGAAAAACAATTCTCACCAGTTTTTGTAAACGAAGATTTGGTGAACTTGGGTTTCGCCCAGGTATATTTACGCTTGATGATCGACGGGCAAGAGTCTCGTCCATTTTCAGCCCGTACTATTTTGCCAGTCAATGAAGCACAGCCATACAGAGAAAAGGTGATAGAGCGATCAAGAGAACAGTATGCAAAATCTCGTCCGGCAGTTGAAGAAGCTATTATGATTTCTCTTGCAGCCGCCAAGGCACCTGAACGACCAAGAACAGAAGGTAATTTTTCACCAAAAGAAAAATCAGGTGAAGAGAAATTTCCTAGAGAACCTGGAAAATTTTCTCCAGCGGGGGATAGAAAAGAACAATCACCTTCATTCAAGCCGACTTCCCCATCTGGATACGCCCCAAAAGGACCTGCAAACGGAAGTGTTAGTCATCAGAAACCTAACTTCCCTGCTCCTGTCAATAAAATTAGAGAGGCTTTCAAACATATTTTGCCAGAAAAGCACCCAGTTAAAGAAGCACCTCAGGTTGTCGAAAAGAAGTTTGAGCAACAAAAAATAGAACAATCATCAGTACAACAATCTATTCCAAAAGAAACAGTGGTACAGCCAGTTGTGCAAAAAAACACTTTTTCTTCAAAGATGCATCATATCCTTCGTGAATTAGAAGGAGTTGATGAACTTGAAAAAAGTATTACTGCTCCGAAAACTGAAGAGAAAAAACAAGGGCTATCACTTGCTTCTTTAACAAAAGATAAATCAGCTTCGGCTGAAAAAGTCTCTTCACTCAAAGAAGCATTGATGAAAGTCTCACATGGTGCACAAGGAGAAACACCAAAACCACAACCTCCAAAACCAGCACCTGCTCCTATGCCGGTAAAACCAGTAATAACTTCGGATACTGATCAGGCAAAAGAAGTGTCTGGTGGTGATACAAAAAAAGAAGTCCCAGAAGATGTCCTCCGTAAACTTTTGGATGAATAATATATGAAAAAGGCAGTAGTCTACAGCATTATTTTGTTTCTTTTGATGACAAAAAGTGTCTCGGCTACTGTCTTTTTCTCTGAGATAGCTTGGATGGGTACTACGGTCTCATCAACAAATGAATGGATTGAATTATTTAACGATGATGATCAAAGTCAAAGTTTGGACGGATGGAAAATTGTTTCTGAAGATAACAATATTTCAATCAATCTATCAGGTACTATTTCCGCAAAGGGATATTATTTGATCGAGCGAACAGATGATGATTCTGTTCCAAACGCGTCAGCTGATCTGATTGCAACATTTGGTCACGGACTTTCAAATGACGGTGAGACACTCTACTTGAAAAATGATGCCGGTAGTACAATCGAATCACTCAACTATGCAACTGGTTGGCCAGCAGGAGATGTCAGCACCAAAGACACAATGCAAAAAAGTAGTGGAACCTGGATCACTGCAAGTGCTACACCAAAAACTGGAAGTACTAGTCAATCATCAACGACAACTAACACCTCAACTACTGCTACTGGTGGTGGTTTGGCTGCGCCAAGTACGACTACATCTACCGTAAAAAAAGAACCAGTTTTACCAAAAGAAGCTGTTCTGATTTCGGTGCCAAAATCAATTAGTGTCAATTTGCCAATCAAGCTATCTGCCAAAGTGTTTGGTTCGTGGAGTGAACAAATTACCAGAGGATATTTTGTTTGGAGTATGGGAGATGGAAAATCTTTTACTGTAAATTATCTTGATAAATTATCATATCATTACGAACGACCTGGTATATACAATGTCTCATTGTCTTATTTTGTATCACAATATCAAACAGAACCAACATATATTGGATCAAGCACTATTACTGTGTCGAAAAATGTTCTTTCAATAACCAAGGACAGTGATGTGTTGTTTATCAAAAATACTGGTGAAGATGACGTCGATCTGTCTCAAAATACCATTGTTGATAGTAGTCACACATTTGTTTTTCCGTTTGGTATGAAAATTATTGCAAAGGCTGAAATACCGATAACTCAAACAGTCACTGGATTTTCTTTTGTATCACCATCATTGGTATCAAGAGAAGGTGTTGTATTGGCATCAATTGCGCCGATTGAAGCACTTCCAGTGGTCGTAGAAAGCGCGCATACGTATGTTGTAGAAGATCCTAGTAGTAAACCTGTTCAACGGATGAGTACTACTGATAATAGTGTTGATTTGAATACTATCGATACTGATTCACTTGGTGCCAATGCTTCTGATGCCGGGTTTGTTGTTCCTACATGGTTAATTATACTCGCATTGTTGGTTCTTATTTTTGTCGGTGCATATTTGATGTATTTCAATAAAAAAGAAAACTCATCTGCTGATGAGTTTTCTTTGATCGATGAGTGATCTTTATAGGAGATATTATTTTTTTGTAGTTGTAGCAGTCGATTTTGTTGTAGAAGTTGCTACTGGTTGAGGTGTGATAACTGCTTGTGAGAAATCTTCTGGAGAAACAATGTCGTGGGCAGGTGCTCCGTTGATAACACTGTCAATTTCTTCTGCTGCTGTCTTTGCTTGTTCAATCGTATCATTGATTTGTTCTAATGTACTTGAAAGTTTCAAGACAGGAGCAATTGGCAGTTCTTTTTTAATAATTTCTGTTGAGCTTGCTGTAATGGTAAATGTTGCTGGAACTTCAATGTCTTGATCTACATTTGTAGTGAGTGTCGAAAGGACTTCTTTGTGATCTTCAATTGTTTGTTCGAGTTTGGCTACTTCAATAACAGCGTCTTTTGATTCTTGTGTTGGATTTGCCTTGGCCTCTGTCATTTGTTCGTTTAGTGTTGTCAGTTGTGTATTGATTTGATTTTCTACCAAGACTTTGTTTTCAGGAGTAAGGTTTCCGTTGGTGCTCAATGTTTCGAGTTCTTTGAGACGATTTTCAACGCGAGTTTTTTGCCAAACGATCTTTTGTGCAGGCGTGCGGTATGTTGATGATTTGATTTCTTCAATTACACCAACTTTGAATGGGTAGAGTACGTCACCAGGAAGTGCGTTGTTTGCAATAGAACCACCACCAACAAGGACAAAAATGAAAGAAAAGGCAACTACTGCTTTGCCAACCATTCCAAAAGAAGAAAAGATGTGGCGTGGGTGATATGGAGAAAGAATTGGTGCAGTGTGGAGAGATTGTACAAGACGTGCACGAATAAGCGATTTTTCTGAATCACTCATTCGAACATTTTTCCATTGTGAATTGTTAATTTTCATAATTGAGTTTGTCTTGTAATAATTTGATACCTCGGTGAATGCGTACTGACGTGGCGTTTTCGCTCATTCCTATCGAATCTGCGATCTCACTAATGGATAATTCTTCGATTAGTTTGAAATACAGCACATCTCTATATTTGGGTTCAAGTGTGTCGATGACTTTTTTGACTTCTTCTACTTCTTGATGATGTACTGTTTTTTCGCCATAGTGAGTATCCGCTGGATCGAAACCTACTTCTCCGAGCTGATCGAGCGATAGTGCTTTTTTCTTTCGATAAAAGTCGATTACTGCATTGCCAGCTATTTTGTATAAAAATGCTCTGAGGTTTCCAACGCTTTTTCCTGACCGTATGTATTCCCAAGTCTTGATAAAGGTTTCTTGGGTTAGGTCAAGTGATAGCTCACGGTCGCCAGTTTTGTAATAACAGAAGCGGAAAATAGCGTCACTATATTTTTCATAGCAATCGAGGAAGGCTTTTTCTTGGTTTGTGGAATCTTCGCTATTCATCAATTATAGACGTATATGAATCCCATATATTACAGGGAAATATCGCTTTTTAAAGTATACGGTTTTTGCCTTGTTTTTGCTATAGAATATCGTGAAATAGTGATATTATGAATATATGAATTCAGATAAAAAACATAAAATTGTCATTATTGGCGGCGGTTTTGCTGGTGTTTCTTGTGCTCGCGAATTGGCCAAAAAAGCTCCTCTATTTGCAGAAATTATTCTTATTTCAAACAAGTCATACTTTGAATATTACCCAGCGCTTTACCGTGTAGTGACTTGCGCATCTCCAATCGAGGTCTGCGTACCGCTCGAAGACGTGCTTCCAGAGCGCGTAAAGATCATGAAAGACATTGTCACAAAGATTGTTCCAGAAAACAAAGAAGTTCACGGACAAGACGGGATTGTGTATCACTACGACAACTTGGTGTTTGCACTCGGCAGTGAAGCGAACTATTTTGGTATCGAAGGAGTAGAACAATTGGCGTTTTCATTCAAATCAACTAACGACGCATTGAAAATCAAAAATCATATCTATGGCTTGTTTGAAGAACATATGCATCCAAGTGAAGAAGAACGGGTGTCACATTATCACGTTGTGATTGTTGGTGCTGGTCCATCGGGAGTTGAAATTGCTGGTGATGTTGTGTCATTCATGAAGCGAATTGCTCGAAAGATGAAAGTTGATCCATCTCTCGTAACTGTTGATTTGATTGAAGGTGCAGGAAAAGTCTTACCATCATTACCTGCTGATGTTTCTGCAAAAGTATTGAAGAAACTACAAAGTATGGGGGTCAATATTTTCTTGAACCGTACGTTGATGAAAGAAGATGTTGAACAAGTGTATTTGAAGGACATGTCGATGAAAGCAAAGACGGTGATTTGGACTGCAGGAACAAAAATTAATGCACTTGCAAGTACACTCTCAGGTGTCGAACTGTCTCCACGAAAAAGAGTAGTTGTTGATGAATATCTTCGAGTACCCGCACACCGAGAAATATTTGTTGTTGGTGACTGTGCTCAGACGCAATATACCGGTCTCGCACAAACTGCAATGTTTGATGGTGCTTATGTTGCACATGTGATTAGTAATTCACTTCGCAATAAATCATACAAAGAATATAAAGCGCAGTCTGTTGGATATGCGATTCCGATTGGTGATAATTGGGCAGTCTTTTCTATGGGTAAATTCAAACTGTATGGACGTTTTGCATATATGATGAGACATGTTATCGATTTTCATTTCTTTGCCGGCTGGATGCCATTTACAAAGGTTATAGGTCTATGGATTGATGGACGTAAGTATCGCAAAGAAAATAATTTGAAAGAATATGCCCAATAAGAAATCGTACAAAAAAGATACGTCATGGGAAAAGGTTTCGACTTGGTATGATGAATACTTAGAAAAAAGTGATGACACATTGCAAGCAAAAGTCATTGCGCCAAACTTGATTCGTCTGTTGAATCTCAAGAAAGGAGATAGAATTATTGATATTGCTTGCGGACAAGGATATTTTAGTCGACTATTTGCGCTCGGTGGTGCACAAGTTGTCGGTATTGATAGTTCAAAATCACTCATTGCTTCTGCGAAAGAAAAGTCTACAGATGTTAAATATTTAATACACAGTGCCGACAAGATGACAGGAATAACTGATTTATCACAAGACAAAGCGGTGATCGTACTTGCACTTGAGAATATCGATACAGTGCTCGGTGTACTGACTGAAGCAAAACGTGTATTGATTGATGGTGGTAGTTTGCATATCGTATTGATGCATCCATGTTTCCGTATTCCAAAAGATAGTGACTGGGGATATGACGAAACTAAAAAGGTACAGTATCGAAGAACTGATCTCTATATGAAAGAAGTTGCGTATGCAATCGATGCGCACCCAGGCCAAAAGACAACTAAGAAGATCACAACGACTTCATATCATCGACCACTGCAATGGTATTTCAAATTATTCAAAAAGGCAGGACTTTCTGTAGTTGGTCTTGAGGAATGGATTTCTCACAAAGAAAGTGGTGTTGGTCCGCGTAAAATGGCGGAAGATATTGCCCGCAAAGAATTCCCGATGTTTTTGTGTGTTGAATTAAAAAAATAACCACCAATGGTGGTTATTTTATTTAAGCAGAAGGACCTTCGATATAGATTGTTTTATCGGGAATATCATCAAAAGTGAATTCCATAAAAACTATTTCAGGTTTTGTGTTGATAGATATGTGTAACTTCGTGAAAGGAGCTATTCCTAGTTCCGCAGAAGTTATATCTTGTTCAATCATTTTTTTTGCTTTTTTCTCTACGTTTTTCTTGAAAACACCGCTTATTTTTATAGACATAATAGGGAACTAATTAACCTTCTAAATTATAACATATATAATTAATTTTGCAACTTTTTGGCTATTTCGCCTCGTATCCATTCAGCCTTACTTTCGTCTCGTTGAAAATAACCAGAAGCCATATCATATCGACCTGTTTTACTATTTAACATAGGGACAGCGTCTTTATACGGGTTTTCTTCAGAACCCCAAGATCTTCCGGCTGTACCAAAGTCAATAATTGCAGGACCGCCATCTTTGTCTATCATAATGTTGCCTTTGTGAAGGTCTCTGTGATAGATATTTGCATCGTGCATTAGTTTCAGTTGTCGATTGAGTTCTTTCCAAAAAGCTGTGTGATCATAGTTTTCGGGTAATGCAACATTTCTTTCGATAATGTCTTCAAAAGAAGGTCCCATAATACGTTCCATAATAATGTACTTATCTTTGGTTTCTTCATTTTGAATATAAGCAATAAGTGCTGGTACTCGGACACCAAGCTCTCCAATTTCTTCTTGATATTCAAATTCAGTTTCTTCATCATTACATCTCATTTGAGGTATTTTGTGTATTTTTTTGACGCAAAGTTCACCGAAATGAGGATCATTAAGGCCAAACACTTCTGCGTTTCCACCAAGACCAATACTTTCAGATCGTTCAATTAGTCGCTCCAAGCATTCGTTAAGAGCTTTTTCTTCTTTCGATTCAACGTATCTTTTGATAATTTCAAATTTTGCTTCTTCCATACTGGTTAGTATATCAGGTATTTTGGTATATTTATACTGTTGAATAGGGTGTTTATTTTTGCTACAATCACACCATGGGAATCAAAAATTTTTTAATGAAAAGCGCGCTTCGGATGAAGGGAACTTCAAAAGAAGATGCTGAACGGATTGCAGAACAGCTGGAAAATAATCCACAAATGGTGGAAGCTTTGAAAGCATTAGATTCAAACAAAGAAGTCAAAGAATTGTTTGAAAAAATCCAAAAAGAAGTTGAAGAAAAAAAGAAAGAAGGTATGAATGAGATGTATGCCGGAATGCTCGTAGCAGGAAAATACAAATCAGAAATCGCAAAACATCGCGATGTCTTGGCACCGCTTATGCAAGTGATGATGAATAAATAAAACAAAAAATCACCGTTCACAGAACGGTGATTTTTTGTTATAGTGAGTCTTATATGAGTTTATCTATCGGTATCGTCGGACTTCCAAATGTCGGCAAATCGACGCTTTTCAATGCGTTGACGAAAAAGGGTGTGCCTGCAGAAAATTATCCATTTTGTACGATTGATCCATCAGTTGGTATTGTTGCGGTGCCTGATGACCGTCTTTACAAATTGGCAGACTTTTCAAAAACAAATCGCACCATTCCAGCTGCGATTGAATTCGTTGATATTGCGGGTCTTGTTGAAGGTGCAAGTAAAGGTGAAGGACTTGGAAATAAATTCCTTGCAAACATTCGCGAGACCGACGCTATATTGCATATGGTCCGACTATTTCCACTCTCTGGTGGTGACAAAGAAATTGCCC